>NZ_JAUBPO010000022.1:0-73735 GCF_036700785.1 Microcoleus sp. S28C3
GTTGCCGTTGGAGTATGGACGTTTGCCGGTCTTTGGGCGAGCGCACTTTTTGACCTGCTTAGTCTAAACTCCAATTCACTACCTCTGGGTCAGTTAATGCGCGCCTATTTCTAGCCAGACAGCCAACTGATTGGAGCAAAAGGATAAGAATAAGTTCTTTATGTCGTACTCCTACTCTATGGAGGGTTTATCAGTAAGCCCTATTGACCTTACTGGCTTGTAGCCCAACATTCGGTAATATAACCCTTGCTGGGTAAGGAGTTCGGTGTGAGTGCCAGATTCGACAATCTCGCCCTCCTGCATCACAAAAATCAGATCGCAGTCTACGGCAGTTTCGAGTCGGTGCGTGACCAAGATGATGGTTCTCTTGCGCCGCAGACGTTGCAGAGTCTCTAGGACCCACTGCTCGTGTTTCAAGTCCAGCGCATTCGTGGGTTCGTCGAGGATGAGTATCGGAGCCTTAGTGACGAGCGCTCGCGCAATAGCTAAGCGCTGTCGCTGTCCGCCCGAGAGGTTTTTACCGCCCTCAGCGATTAAAGTATCGTACTGCTCCGGCAAGGTTTCGATGAACTCGGCCGCCCCGGATTCGATCGCCGCTTCCCGAATATCGAGGATCAGAGCATCCGGGCGACCGTAAGCAATATTTTCTGCGATCGTTCCGGGGAAGAGTGGGCTGCCTTGCGAGACGATCGCCATGTGTTTGCGGACATCGGCAAGTTTAAGGGTGCGGAGGTCGAAGCCGTCGAGGAGGACGCTGCCCGATGTCGGGTCGTAGAAGCGAGGCAAAAGATTGAGCAGCGTGCTCTTTCCCGTCCCGCTAGGGCCCAAAAACGCTACCATCTGACCCGGCTCGATACTAGCACTAATGTTCCGCAAGACGGGTTGCCCAGAGTTGTACTCAAAGCTCACGTCGGCAAGTGCTAGTGTGCGGGGATAGACGGGAAGCGATCGCGCATCAGGCTCATCTTTTATGGCGGGTGGCTCGTCAATAACAGTAAAGACGCGATCGCATGAAGCTACAAACGTTTGAATCTTAGTAGTGAACCCCAACACCCAACCTATCGGGTCCCAGAACTGCCCCAGGTACGCCATGAATACGAGCAGATCGCCGATGCTCACGCCGTTCGGCACCGGACGCAAGAATTGGTCGCGATAAACTAGGTATCCGCCGTAGCCTAAGATTACCCCGCTTCCCAGGGCGAAGACTACCTGAACCGCTAGCGGATAGAGGTTTTCTTGCCAGTTGAGCCGCATGGAGGCCTTGACGCTGTGTTCGACCATCTGCCCGAAGCGCCGCGACTCCGTTGCTTCTCGACCGAAGGACTGGATTAGCCCGATCAACTCTATACCTTGCTGCATGGTTGAGGTCATCACCGCATCGGTCTGCTTCGACTCCAACGCTCGACTCCTAATTCTTCCCTCGAAGTACCAATTCGCCAGTATTAGAAGCGGAGTAAATGAAAGTGCAAACACGGTGAGAAGGACGTGGCGCGACAGCATGATCCAGATCATCGCCGTCAGCGTCACCGATGCGGCGGTGGAGCCGATGAGCGTATCGATCACCCCCCAAGGGCCGAGGCTGTCGTAGCTCAACCGATAGATTGCGTCACCCTGCGATCGGGAGCCGTGCCAGCCGAGGCTAAGCGCCTGCATTTTGTCGTAGAGTTCGGTGCGAACCCGCAAGGTTCCGTTGTACTGGATGCGGTAGTTCAACATCCTACGGAGCATGAAAACGGTATCGCTCAGGATTCTGATAATCATCGCGACGAACGCCATTCCGAAAATTCGGTTCAGCGTGCCTTCACCGAACGGGGCAAGAAACAGCGTATGAATCCAGTTGGATTTCGGAGTTGGTGACAAAACCGTATCGACTAGAATAGCCACCGGCCACGCGTTGAGAAGGTTGAAAAGCACCGATGCCCCGATCAAAAGCAAGAGCGTGACGATCAGCCATAAGTCTTTGCGGAAGTAGGAAATAGAGCGCAGGACGATCCGCACCAACCAATGTTGGTTAATTAACGGCATCACCATTTTTGGTGAATTCTTCTGGCTCTTCAAACGTGCTTTGAATGGAAAATTCATGGATGTGCTGGATGCCTCTAAGTAAGACAATGCACCAATTAGGAAGTTTCACCCCAGTCAGAGAAGCCAGAAATTAACTTTGGGTTTTAACCCCTGTTGTCAAGCAGGGCAGACGGAATGTGAGATTATTCGACTGGTGCAAGATTTAAGTATAGTTTCGTTGTTTAAGGGTAGCTAAATAGAAAGCGATCTCGCTTTGCTTCCTGGTGTCATGCGTAAGCGTTGCTTTCCCGAAAACTGTCGCAAAGTTGAGATAGTCTCAACTTTTCTAGCGGAACTTCCCCCAAGTGGTCGATCGCATCCAAGCAAAAACCCCATCAGTCGGGCAATAGCGCTAATGCCCTCGCCTAATAGATGACTACAATATTAGGAAAACCTTCAGTAAATCCAAAGTTCTCTGTTGCAAAGGAGCCGGCATTGTCAGCTTGTCGAAACTAACTGAAACCCGACGCAATTTAGGCTAGACTCGATTTTTAGCGATTGTCGATAAATTTGTTATTAACGTCCGAAAATTTAGAAGTGGAAAACCCTCAAAAGTACATTTTGTTGAAGCTTTCCGTTTTGCTGGAGTGGATGGCTTAACCGGAACAACCACCGGCCCCGAATCAGAAGCATTCAACCGCTCCTCATCCTCGAACAACGACGACGGACGGTAATCGTTGACACATAAGCCCTTCTACGTAATAAGCTAACACACATAAAAACAGGTGTGCAAGCACCACCATAAGTTGTATCGCTAGCAACAACACCCACAGCATCACTAATAGCGAAAACACCGCCCACACAACCGGCACAGGAAGCTGCATTGCCAACTCCAACACCACCGCAGCCGGAAGGATCGGCACCAGAACCAGTTCCCATTCAATAGACCTCTTGCGAAAGTGCGATTCTCGGTAAAATAAAAGAAAAAATTAGCTTAATAATATGAATTACGAACAATTACAAAAGTTAACCCCCAAAGACTTTAAACGCTACTGTGGAGTACATCAAGAGACATTCAAACAGATGGTAAAAATAGTCAAAGCGGAAAAAATACTTCAAAAAAAATCAGGAAGACCAAGTAAATTGTGCGTAGAAGGCCAAATCTTAATGACATTATCCTATTTGCGAGAATATCCTAATTTTTTTCATTTGTAAATTAAATGGGTATTAATGAATCAAATGCTTATCGAATTGTAATTAGAACTGAGAAAGCTTTAATAAATTTAGGTTTATTTAATTTATCAAGCAAAAAATATCTCGATCCAAGTCAAATTCAGGAGATAGAAACTGTAGCGGTGGATGTGCCAGAACATGAAATAGAGCGTCAAAAAAAAAACAAAATAAATATTATAGTTGCCAGCAAAAATATCATACAATAAAATCGCAAGTTTTAGCCAACACAAAAAGTACCGAAATAATATGTACAGCTTTTAGTAACAGGAAAACGCATGATTTTAGTTTGTTTAAAAAAAGCAAGATCGGGATGAATAAAGAACTTGAAGTTTTAGGCGATCAAGCAAGGTGATCGAGGAATCAAAAAGATTCATACTAATAGTAGAACATCGCTCAAAAAAATAAAAAATAAAAAACTGAGTCAAGCCGAAAAAATCTTTAATCGGCAACGGAGAAAAGACAGAATTATCATTTAAAATATACATCGAAGTTTAAATATATTTAGAATAGTTTCATCAAGATACCGGAATCGAAGAAGACGCTTAGGATTAAGATTTAATTTGATCGCTGGTATTTATAATTATGAACTTTATTTGAAGACAAATTAGCACTCGCCTGAGACTTTCGCAAGAGGTCTATTGATTGGTTCGATCGACCAGTCAGTCATTTGATGGATTCCATATTTCTTAGTGCCTATCTCACCATCATTTCACGCTTGTCTCACTCTTGAGCGATCGCCAAGTGAGAGCACACCAAATACACAGCAGCAGAAACTCGCTTGACGATCGCACACAGTCCCGGCGACCCCTGGGTTTTTTAGTTTGTGACTCCTGGGATGATGAGCGTTGGTGAGGAAACTTGACAAGCACCGACCGCACAACTTCTGTTAAGCTTGCTAGATTGGGGCGCAGTCTAAAAAATCAACCCGATGGATTCACTAACTTTCTTGCAGAGCATCAAGCTGACAGCGACAAGACTGGAGAATGATGCCGAATCGGAATCTGAATAGTAAACTCTGTCCCCCTGTCTGGTGAAGAAATACACCCCAAACTTCCCCCGTGTTTTTCCACTACAATTTGCCAACTAATCGACATTCCAATCCCTGTGCCCTTACCAGGGGGTTTTGTCGTAAAAAACGGGTTAAATACGTGGTGAAGAACCTCTTCCGACATCCCAGGCCCATTGTCCTTAATTCGGACAACTACGCAATTGCTATTTGTTAGTTCTGTGCTAATCCGGATCGCGCTAGGATTCGCTTTAATTTCTTCTGGCGATCGCTGCCTGTTCCACTCGTCAATAGCATCGATCGCGTTTGCAAGTACATTCATAAATACCTGATTCATTTCTCCCCCATAACACTCCACTTCGGGCAGGTTTGGGCAATAGTCCCGCACCACTTCAATCGAGGGGCGGTCTGCCTTAAATTTCAGTCGGCTGTGTAAAATCATCAGCGTGCTGTCAATCCCTTCGTGAAGGTTGACCGAACTCATTTCAAATACTTCTTGCCGTGCAAAGTGGCGCAAAGATAAAACAATTTCACGGATGCGATCGGCTCCTAAGTGCATCGAGTCGAACATTTTAGGCAAATCGTCTTTGAGAAACTCTAGCTCACTTGCTTCGATTTCTGCTTGTATCTCTGGGGCAGGATTAGGATAGTGCTTTTCATAGAGGTCAAGGATATTGACCAAAGTTTTTGAATATTCCAAGGCAAAGGAGAGATTCCCATAAATAAAATTAACTGGATTATTGATTTCATGGGCTACGCCAGCCACGAGTTGGCCTAGCGCGGACATTTTTTCGCTCTGAATGAGTTGGCTTTGCACCTGCTGGAGTTCGTGCAGGGAATTTTCGAGCTGTATAGCCTTCTGCCGCTCTCGCGCTTCCGATGCTTGCAAAGCTGCTTCTGCAAGCTTGCGCTCAGCAACCTCCAGCTTGAGGCGTTCATTTGTTTGGGAAAGTTCAGCGGTACGCTCTTCTACTCGCGTCTCTAGCTCTTGTGCCAAAACTTGCAAGTCAGCTTGCGCTTGTTCGCGCTCGACAATTTGTGCCTGAAGCTTTTTAGTCAGATTTCGGAGATTCAGATGCGTGACAGCCCGAGCTAAAACTTCTTCGTGTTGAAGGGGCTTAGTGATATAATCTACTCCCCCTACCGCAAAGCCTTTGACCTTGCTTTCTGTATCGTCGAGCGCCGTTAGAAAAATGACTGGGATATCTTTAGTTAAGTCCTTTGCTTTTAGATGTTGGCAGGTTTCAAACCCATCCATCTCCGGCATCAGAACATCCAGCAAAATTAAATCCGGCTGGGAATATTGCACTTTTTTGAGAGCGCTGGCCCCGCTGCGGGCTACCCAAACAGTGAAGCCAGATGCGCTCAAAAAATCCAAGACTGAACCCAAATTAGTGGGCGTATCATCCACAATTAAAATAGTTCCTCTGTCTAAAGATTCGCTATTCATTTTTATTCCTCATCTAAACTGTTGAACAAATTCTACTAATTTGTCTTCTTCAAAGCTTTTAGCTAATTCAATCAACTGATTGGCAAAAGGTGCATAACGCATATCCATTGCTATCAGCTTCCTGGCTCTCTGGTCAATACTGAAGAGTTCGCCTTTCATGGCTAAATCGAACAGGACTGCAACTTCTTCCGAAGGAGGAGCAATCAGTTCTTGGTCTTGGATTTGTGAAGGGGGAGCAGTGAAGTTATCTTCCGAACTAAAAGTTGTTTGGTCCTCATAAATCCATTCTAAGCCTAAATGGTTGCCCAAGCATTGTAATAGCTCTTCTGCCCGAATAGGTTTCAGGAGAAAACCGTTGCAACCAGCCTGGAAGCTGCCCTGGGGATCGGCGGTTAAAATGCTAGCAGAAGTTCCGATCGCGATTACATCCTTCAATTGAGTAATTTTTCGGATACGCCTCACCGCTTCAAAGCCGTCCATCACTGGCATTACTAAGTCAATTATAATACAGTCCGGTTGAAATAGTAGGGCTTTATTCACGCAGTCTTCACCGTCGGTTGCCTCCATCAATTCAAACCCAATGGGAGCTAAAAGATTAACTAGGACAGAGCGATTTTCCCAGCGATCGTCAACGACTAAAAGTTTCCGCCGAGTACCTGAGAAACTCCTGATAATTTTTTCAGGTTCTTTTTGATACCCTTCCCAGCTTTCGCCAATGGACAACTCTAACTCAAACCAGAAAATACTGCCTTTACCTAAAGAGCTTTCTACTTTCAGTTCGCTGCCCATCATCTCTACTAATTGGCGACTAATTGCCAGCCCTAATCCTGTTCCCTCTATCTGGCGAACTGACCCATTGACTTGCTCGAAGGGCAAAAATATTTTTGAGAGTTCGCCGGACTCGATGCCAATGCCTGTGTCTTCTACTTGGAAACGAATTTTGGCTGTTGGGGATTGGCGATTACCGATTGGTGATGACACAGATTGCGCAGTTCTGAGTATGTCTACTTTGAAACTAACGCCTCCTGTTTCGGTGAATTTGACGGCATTGCCCAGTAAGTTGATGAGAATTTGCCGCAACCTTTTTTCATCGGCGTGGACGCACGGGGGAAGTTGAGTTAGCGGTTCGTAAATCAAAGAGATTCCTTTCTGTTTGGCGCGAATCTGGCAGATTTCAGTAATGCCTTGGAGAAAGTCTGACAGGTGAAACTCGGTGAGGAAGAGTTCCATTTTTCCGGCTTCGATTTTGGAGAGGTCTAGAACGTCATTGATCAGAGTTAGGAGGTGTTCGCCACACTGATGAATGATGTTAATACCAGAATTTTGCTGATTGGTTAAATTTTTGTCTCGCTTGAGGATTTGGGTATAACCTAAAATGCCGTTGAGCGGTGTGCGAAGTTCGTGGCTCATGTTGGCAAGAAATTGGCTCTTGGCGCGGTTTGCAGCTTCTGCGGCTTGCTCGGCTCGCTGCCGCTCTATAATTTCTACTTCCAGGCGCGTATTTTTAGCTTTTAATTCCTCGGTTCGCTCTTCGACTTTGACTTCTAAGGTGTGATAGAGGTTGGCATTTTCTAAGGCGATCGCCGCCTGCGCTGATAACATCCGCAAAATTTCTACCCGTTTCTGCGTAAAAGCGCCAGCCGTCAGGTTATTTTCCAGGTAAAGGATCGCCGTAAGTTTGCCTTGATAAACCATCGGCGCACACAGAATAGATTTTGTTTGGTGTTGGATAATGTAGGGGTCAGCATTAAAGATTTCCTCGCGACTGGCATCGTTTAGAACGACATTTTTCTGAGTTCTAGCCACATAATTAATGACCGATACAGGTAGCGGCTGGCTCGTTGATACTGACACGGATTCCAGCATTCGCACCTCATCTTTATTTCCGATCGCTTCTAGAAAAAATTGTCCATTTTTTGACAAAATAAGCGCTCCGGTTTGAGCCCCCGCATTTTCTATTAATATTTTTGTTAACTTCTCGATTAAGTTAGCCAGAACAATTTCACTAGAAATCGCCTGAGAAACTTTCATCACGGTTGCCAAATCCAGAATCTCTGAAATTACCGAGCCGGTGGAAGTGATGGTTCCCTGGAGCGTCTGTATAATTGTCTCGCCGGTTTTTTCGCTTATTTTCTGGTTAAGGACGACTGCGAGTAATTGGGGATAGCGTTCCTCTAAATCTTCAACTTTGGCTGTTGCTCCCCAGCGGATATAGCCATAATAGGCATCTGTCATGTAAGTCTTAGCAATCTTTTCTCTTCCAAGGGATAGCTGAAACTCTCCTGCCAGTTCATTGGCTAAGGCTTCTTCTTGAATATATCCTTGTTCCGCTGCTCCTTGAATGGCTCGTTCGTAATAATCCATTGCTTGGTCATTCTGCCATAAAATCCGCGCTTTTTCTGCCTCTACTAAGTCATACTTATGTTGGAAATTGCACGGTGCATGGAATGCCCAAATCTTCATTTTTTCTTGATTTTCTGCAACTTGATTTAGATATTCTTTTTTCGTTTCTAGCTGAGCTTCTGAATACAAAGCTAGGAGGGCAAGAGAATAGTAGAAAATATAGACAGTACTTTGAATGGTTCCGACACCAAAGCTGGCATATTCTGATGCCAGCTTGGCACTTTTTATTGTTCCTTTGTAATCTTTAAATGAATAAAAAAGAATTGTTTTAGCGACGTAGTAAAATAATAATAAAGTATTATTATTAGCTTCTTTAATAACTGGAATCATTTGTTCCTCATTAAAGCTATCGCCAATTAAAGAGAATTTATCCGGGGCTTTTCCAAGGAAATTCTTAACAAGCTGCTGGTAAATTTTTACCCCCCCAATATCGTATTCCTGTTTGTATTTTATAGTCATAGTGGCATATTTAGCCTGAGATAGCTCCACTTTTTCCAGTTCCTGCCCACTGAAAAATCTAAAATAGCAAGAACTCATCGCATTGTGACAAGCATATTCTATGTCTCCTACTTCTAAGCCGCTTTGAATGCCATCAATAAAAGGTTCTTCGTTTTCCTTTACTGGATCTTTCCAGTGGTGAATAAGTACATAAAATATAGAAATTAACTTAGCTTTTAGTGTATTGGTCGCAAATTTTTCCAATAAAGGAAAGGCTAGTTTGCCAAATCGATATCCAGATTCTATGTCTCCCAGTGGCCCACACAGGAGCACGCCATACCAAACATAAGCGTAAGCGGATTCGGGGGAATTTCCATAAGCGATCGACAACTTTATCATTGTAAAAAGAATGGGCTGAAACATATCTGGATTGGCCAGATAAGCCGCTACTACGATGCTCATTAATATCCGCATAGCCGCGATTTTATCGGGATCTGTCATTAGCGGTAAGTCAGCTAAATCGTCAAGTATCAGTTCTTGAGGAAGTTCTTGCTCCAAACGAACGCCGAGCATTTCTAAAACTTCGATTCCGGTATCTATGACCGAATTTATCCGGTTGCCAGAGAACTCAACCTGAATTTTTAGCTCGTATACTTTGACTTTTTCCAGGATTGTTTTCGCCTGTTTCAGAATGACATCAGACAACTGTTGCGATCGCTCAAAATTGGTGTTTAAATATTCAGTTTCTGCTGCTTCCAAATACAAGCTTAACGTCAAGTCATACTGACTTTCCCAACTATCTGAAGCGAGAAGTCCCAAACCCACATTCAAATATTTGACAGCCGACTCGTATGCTGTAGCTGCTTTCGCTTTCTGACCCGCTATCAAATTGAGAGAAGCTAGCTCATATTTTTCTGATTCAAAGCTCAGTAAATCCGTGCCGTAATTCAGTTGGTTAACCAGTGCAAAAATATTTTCTTTTCGTTCTTCCGGCGTTGTATTTTGCAGTAATAGTTGCCCGATTTTCAGGTGAGTCTGTTTTTTTTGCTCATCTGGAATCAGAGAATAAGCGGCTTGCTGCACGCGGTCATGTAAAAACTTGTAGTCAACCTTGATATCTGTTAAAGTAAATTCACCTGATTCTTCCTGACTAAATACCAGGGGAATTTTGTACTCATTGCTTAAAGGTAAAATCAACCCAGACTGAAGTGCTGACCACAATTGTGCAGCCGTGATTAAGGAAGATTCTTCATTGACGATCGCCAGGACGTCTAAATTAAACGTATTGCCAATACAAGCTGCCAGTTTTAAGACTTTCTGGGTATCAGGAGACAGTTTGCGAATATTTCTGGCAATCAGTTCGACCACGTTATAATCAGTGATACCAATGGCTTGAATTTGCTCAATCTTCCACTGCCACTGACCTGAATATAAGTTATAAATCAGTAAATCTTCTTGGTAAAGGGTTTTGATCAGTTGAGTTAAGAAAAAGGGATTTCCCTGAGTTTTATTGAACAGTAGAGATGCAAAATTTTGGGTCTCTACAGACTGAGATTCTGACCTGACTGATTCATCATTTAAAGTATCGTCGATTAATTCTGTAACATGAAGGAGTTGTAACGGGCCGAGTACGATCTTACTGACAGTGGCACCAGTTTGTTGAATTCTATCAATCGTTTGAATCGTCGGATGGGTGGGAAAAACTTCGTTATCTCGATAGGCACCAATGATCAATAGATATTTGCTATCGGGATCGGTCATCAGCAGTTCAATTAATTTGAGGGATGCTGAATCGGCCCATTGCAAGTCATCCAAAAATACAACCAGGGGATGTTCAAAGGTTGTAAATACACCAATAAATTGTTTAAAGACTCGACTAAAACGGTTTTGAGATTCAGTGGGCCCTAGTTGCTGGATGGGAGGCTGTTTGCCGATAATCAGTTCTACTTCGGGAATAACGTCAACAATAACTTGCCCGTTAACGCTTAAAGCAGATAATAGTTTTTCTTTCCAAATATGGATTTCTGCTTCACCTTCGGTTAGCAGTTGCAAAATTAAGGACTGGAATGCTTGAATCAGGGAAGCATAAGGAATATTTCGCTTGAACTGGTCAAATTTCCCGGCAATAAAATAACCCCGTTGCCGCACAATGGGTTTGTGAATTTCATTGACCAAAACTGTTTTGCCGATCCCGGAATAACCGGAAACTAGCATTAATTCGGTGGTTCCATCGGCTACGCGATCGAAGGTTTCTAGAAGTTCATCAACTTCTTGGTCGCGACCGTAGAGCTTTTGCGGTATATTTAATTGACCGGCTTTGTCAGCACTTCCGGCAACAAAGTTGAAAATAGATCCGCTAGCCTGTAGTTTTACCAAGCAGGTTTCTAAGTCAAATTTTAGCCCATCAGTGCTTTGGTAGCGGTCTTCGGCATTTTTGGCTAATAATTTCATCGCGATCGCTGAAATTTGTGGCGGGATTTCAGGATTGATATGGTGAGGGGGAATGGGGGTTTTGGCAATGTGGCTGTGTACCAATTCCATCGGATCTATGGAATTAAAGGGCAACTCACCTGTGAGCATTTCATAGAAGGTGATGCCCAGTGAATAAAAGTCAGTGCGGTAGTCAAGTGACCGATTCATCCGGCCAGTTTGTTCTGGCGACATATAGGCGAGGGTGCCTTCGAGCAAGTCTGGATGCGACAGTGCTGGATTTTCTTGATCTAGGCGGGAAGCGATGCTGAAATCAATAATTTGAACTTTTTCTGTGGCTGGGTTGATGATAATATTTTGTGGCTTTATATCTTTATGGATAATTTTATGTTTATGGAGTTCTGCTAAGGCAGAGACAAGCTGGAGGGCAATAGAAAGAAACTGAACGATCGCGACTTTTTTACCCTTCATCCAATCGTTGAGAGACTCAGAGCCTGAATCTTCTAAGATCAGTGCTAAACCGTTTTTATAGCTTTCTAAACTAATGGCTTTGATAATTGCTTCTACGTTCAAGCTTTGCAGAATTTGATATTCGTGCCGCAAGCGGGTGATGTCAGAAAGAGTGGGATACTCAGCCTTTAGTGTTTTGACGATCGCGCTGGAAATATCTGACTCCTTCCGAACGCGATCGACTGAAGTTCTTATGCCACTGTGGAGGGTTTCAACGAATTGATAGCCAGCTAAGTTGATAGTCATTGTTATTCTACCGATCGCAAGGGAATTGAGCGTGAGGTTAAGGCCGGTTTTAAAACTTAAGTAAGTAGGCGGGATTAAACCGAATAATGTAACACTATGTAAACAGCTTTAACCCAGCCAGTAGAGAGCATTTGGATACTTTACCATCGTTTACATAGTTGCATTTTTTCGCGCCGACTTACTTAATTATTATTGAAGCTGATTGTAACATAGTAATTTACTCAACAACAGCGATCCCATGTTTCGCTTCTGGCAATTGTGGCCTCATGAGATTGTGTTGTTAACTGTGCTGCCTCAATGCGCGTTTTGGGTGTTTGTTGGGGGATTAGTCGGCTGCACTTTCAAGTGGGGTATCGAGCGAGTGTTTTCCCGTTGCTGATAATTATCGTTGTGAACCATCACTTCAAACCGAATCATCCATCCATCCGCACTCCGGGCAATCCCAATGCACCGGGGGCGTTTCATACTGGGGATAAGTCATTTCACATTCGGGGAACCGGCCGGTAATATAGTGGGTGCGTGTCCAGCATCTCTAACTGTTGCAAGGCGTGTCCACCGCTGCCTCGGTTGCACAATCAATTCGCCGTTGTAGCTTCCCCCTTCGCATTGGTGTCAACTTAAGGATGCGATCGTCTGGTTGAGGGCGATCGTTCTTAACCTCTACCACGCGATATTAAGCAAAAAGCACACTCACTCTTACTGGTGGGGTTACAATTAGACTAAGTAAGTAGCTAGACAAAATTAATTACATAGTTTTCTCCAAATTCTTTCAAGATTTTTTCCACAGATGCAACGAAAGTTGCCCAACTTTTGTAAGCAGATATATCAATCCATTCATACTTGATAAACCGCCATAAAATTTCAATTAAATTTAATTGAGGAGAGTAAGAAGGCAACTCAAAAAGAGTAATATTACGTTGTTTCCACTCTTCAAGTTTGTCAACAATAGCATCACTGGCATGAAGAGAAGCTTGATCTGTGACAATTACCGTTGGCTTATGTACTGTGGAAAAAAAGCATCAATACAGGCAATAACCACAGAGCGAGTTAATACTTTGAGATGAAATATAGCCTTTCGAGCGAAAGATGAGGTACAATAACAACAGTGTGTAAACCAGTTAAAAATATTTGATGATGTAACCTGACTGAACGCCAACTCTATGGCTTTGGCTAATTCTTGATAATTAGTAGTCTTGATAGAACGGAGAATATTTTTAAGCTTTGACCAGAGATTCTCAAGGAGTGAAAAATCTGGTGAATAAGGAGATAAGTATATTAATTTTGCCCCTTTTTTTTCGATAGCTTTTTCCACTTCTTCTCCCAAGTGAATGGGACAATTATCCATGACTACACAAGCCCCTTTCCATAGTTTTGGCACAAGTTTTCTGATAATAAAAGCTTCAAATGTAATTGCATCAGTTCCGCCTATTAGATTAACTGATGTCAAAATTTCATCGACTGACATGGCTCCAATTATTGAGACATTTTTGCCACGTTTAGTTGGTTTTGGACACGAGAGCTCTTTGACCTTTCAAAGCTCTAGCATACAACCTAACCATTGCCAAATTAACTCCCGATTCGTCAATGAATATTAAGTCTTTCAAACTAATGTCTTTAATTTTTTGCCAGAACTCACATCGCAGGAGTTGAACTCGGGGGCGTGCCTTTGCCCGAAGGGAAGAGAGTTTTTTTTTACAGTAATATCTAAGAGTTTTATCATTCTTGCTATTGTCGATCTACTAACGGAAAATCCAATTTCCCCATAAAGTAAATAACGAAGTTCTTCAAGAGTTGCATCATTGTTTAATTCAATCAATTCCCCCAATATGAGTAGTTGCTCTGCATTCAGTTTGCCTTTGACTCCACATCGGTCAGTTCGGGGAGTAATGTCTTTTGTTTCACGATATTGTTTAAGCAATTTTTGTACAAAGCTGAGAGCTACAGAAAAACGCTTAGCTATTGCTTTTTGTGAAATCGGTTCAGTATGATAAGTATCTAGGATTTTTTGCCTAAAATCAATCGAATAAGTTTTCATTTTTAACAATGTATGAAGAGGAGTACAAGTTGACTTTTTGTGAGTCCACTTCTTCGTGCTGTCAGAAAAATGCTATTATGTGTGCTATCGCTTTCGCGTGGCTTTACTGAACCATTTAATTATAGTTCATTCGATCGTGTCTTCTCTGTTTGACCCTCATGAGTGAGTGTGAGTAACATGATACCTCATCTTTTCGAGAAAGGCTATAAATTAAACAGCAAGTTGCTAAGATATTCAATTCAGTTACTAATTCACTATCTAAAATTTGCAGATGTTCCAATTCCGTATCAAAATCAAAGAAATCATTCTCGCTTGTCTTCGATCTCACTATAAGTTCATCATCCCTTGATTCAGCAACGCCAGAAAAAGGAGCAGCCTTCAAAAGCTATGGAGAAATTGTTGAATGGCTTAAAAAAGAGTCAGATCTAGAACTGACTTATGCAACAGTTTATGCGTGGGTGCATTATCGCCTCCAAGCAAAACTGAAAGTGCCACGTCCGCAAAGTGCTTTACAGGAAGTAAAAGCAGTGGGACTTTTTAAAAAAACATCGTCCCAGCAGTCTTGACGTTTCAAAAATTTTTTGGTAAGGGTAAACGGCTACGATATTTGTGTCAAGATGAAACCCGTTTGGGACTCAAAACGTTGACGGGAAAAGTAATTACAGCCCGGGGGGTAAAACCAGTTGCTCCCATACTGTGGAAGCGTGAAAATTTTTGGTTGTATGGGGTAGTCGAACCCATGAGTGGCTGGCATTTTTGCCAAGAATATGCCCATGTTAATGGAGAAGATTTCCAGCAATTTATTGACGCTCTTTCTCTACAATTGGGTGAAGATATTGCCCATATTCAAATGGACCGAGCGGGTGCTCATATCACTAATGAACTCTCATGGCCAGAAAATTAAATTCCTGTCTGTGGGCCCTCACATAGTCCAGAACTTAATCCAATTGAACGGGTCTAGGAATATATCAAACAGCAACTTGTTGGAGAGGTTTTTACTACTCTTGGGCAACTACGAGAGCGCTTGCAACAAGTTCTTGAAAACATCACTCCTGAGCAAATCTGTTCGTTGTCATCTTACAATTTTATTCTTAAAGCTTTATTCTATGCAGCTTCATATTAAATTGGTGTAAGACTCTTTTCATACTTCCACCATGTTTTTTTTTTATTGAAGATGACGAGTAATTTGTTTTTATTTCAAGTGTTTCTGGACAAAGACTTTACTCACATCAAAACGAGCGACTCCTTTCCTAATTGATGTATCACCTTGTTGATATGTTTTAACTATTTTTTCACTCGTCTACCTCAAATAAGGTTTCATTTTTTCCGCTTATATACTGAATTTAGTGTGCCACATATAAATGCAAGATGCAGTAGCTGTCTACTTTGTGGTAGCAATCCCTAACTTAGCTCCCTTAATTCGGCGTAATCGATCCATAACTTCCACAACACTTCCGTGATTAACGCTTTTATCCGCATTCAGCACAATTAAGGCGCTCGGATTTGACCCCATCACTTGTCGCACCGTACTCTCAATCTGGTCTAAGTTGACTAACTTTTTATCAACCATGAATTTTCCCTGAGCATCGAGCGTAACGGTAATTTTAGCAGGCGAGTCCTGAACTTGAGACGTTGATGCTTTCGGTAAATTTACGGGCAGACCCTGGGATTTGGATAAAGACAAAGAGGAAACAATTAGAAATGTCAATATGGCGAAGACCACATCAATCATTGGCACGATGTTGATCTGGGGAATATTATCAGGTTCATCGGGTAGACGCATAGTTAGATTCTCTTGGTAGTTTTTCGTAGCGGTGACGGTACAATAACTCTAGCTGGCCGGAGGCTTCCTGAATATAAGCTATCTGCTGTAAGTAAAACCCGCGAAACATATTGGCAAATAGGAGCGTAAAAATTGCCACCACTAACCCCAGTGCCGTAGAGACGAGGGCTTCGCTAATCCCAGCGGTAACGCCTGCGGCATTGGTGCCCGTGGCATCCCCCAGTTTGAGGGAACTAAAGGTAGTAATTAACCCTAAAACTGTTCCGAGCAACCCAAATAACGGGGAAAGGCTGATAATGCTGTCAAATATTGTATTGAATCGCTTCAGGATAGGGATTTCTGCCTGAGCGCCACTCTCTAGGGCCAAACGAAATTCTTCGATGTTGGGCGAGTCTAATTCTAAAGCTTCTAAAAAAATCCGGGCTAGGGGCAAATCGCCGTTTACTTGTAACTTTTTGATGGCGGAATCGGGGTTTTGACTGTATATCTGTAGCACTTCCCGCACCACTCGCCGCTGCCGCCGATTTACCCTAAACCAAAAGGCAAGACGCTCTATGATCAGCGCTACTGCTGCGATTGACGAGGCAAACAGCGGCCAAGCAACAATGCCTGCGGCCTTAAAAATGTAAATGAGACTATCCATTGGTTTGTACTCTCGCTAGCTCTGTTGAATGATCGCAAGCTGCCTAATGGTGCAATTAGCCCGATCGAAGGCTGGTAGAGTTTCTGCGTCAAGTCGGTATCAGTGATTCAGACTGCGAATTGTTTCACTCAAGCGCGATCGCGATCGCACAAACGCACTACCTGTATGTGACTATTTTCGTCTTTACCCAAAATGCTTCTACTGCGATCCCGACCGATTTTTCTCCCAGTGCTTGCTTGCTAAAGATTTACGTTAGGACTTGACAATAATCTTCAATAATTTAAAAGATTCTCAACTAGATTTCCACAAAATTCAGGGTTTGTCAAGCCATCACGCACACAAATAAATAAAATTTGCTTATAAAGAATACTAATTAAATTAGTATTCTTTATAAATAATATTCTCAGAAAAGCTTGAGAATGTTGAAATTTGTTGGTAGATTACGGGCTAGAGTATTGCATTTAAGGCATTTTGGAAGCTTGGCCTGCCAGAATCCGAATATTGACAGCGCCCATGGGAGCAAGGTAGGGGTCCCCAAAGGAAATGCTGATTGGTAGCGTCTACTCGCTATATCAAAATATCAAAATAGAATAATGAAAATTAATTGCAAGAGTCTTGAACAGGGTGACAGTCTTCTTATAGGATGGGTAGGTTCATCATTGATAGCAAGCTCAACAGGCAGTTGGTAGCTTGTTTTGGGTGATGTGGGAGAGCCAGCGAGGATGTTGCCAACCCATCCATAAAGGAGATTGATAAGGCATGAGTTTTTCAAATGTTTCGGCGACGCAAAGACAACAACAAGAAGAAGGTCTCAAAAAAGTTCTGGCGCTCAGTCTGTTAGCCTCAACCTTCCTACACGGTGTCGCGCTGCCGTTGAGCCTCAAGTTGGTCAAACCTGCTGAATTTGCAGAGGACCCCATTGAAGTTGTTATGCTTGATGAGCCCAAAGTAGAGGAAACCCAGCCAGAGCCGGCTATTCCAGAAAAGGTATCTCCCCCGCCTGAGACGTTCAAACCAGAACCGCCACCAGAGCCAACTCCCCCAGAGGAGTCACCGGTAGCGGCAACGCCCCCGCCGATTCCAGAGGAGCCACCGGTAGCGGCAACGCCACCACCGATTCCAGAGGAGCCACCGGTAGCTGCAACGCCCCCGCCGATTCCAGAGGAGCCACCGATAGCGGCAACGCCCCCGCCGATTCCAGAGGAGCCACCGGTAGCTGCAACGCCCCCGCCGATTCCCAAGGAGCCACCGGTAGCGGTAACGCCACCACCAGAGATTAAGAAAGAGTTGCCCTTAACGGAAACTCCGCCACCAACTCCTCGGGAGCCTTCCCCCGCACCTCAACAGGATTTCAATTCCCCAGAAACTCCTAAAACCCCGATCGCCGAGGAACCCGAAACCCCCTCGCCCGCTCCTCCACAAAGCGAACCACCCGTTATCGCCTCCCGCCCCAAGGGTGCAGGGATTCTCCCAGACTTTACAAAAGATGCTGGAAATCCCAACTCCTCCGACAGCCCTGAAAAAAATAACCCGCTCTCCTCATCTGCTTCGGCGGGTAGCGGGGAGCCTTCCTCAGAGCCATTAAATCCTTCTTCCGGGCCCATACAGCGATCGCCCGGGCCTGGGTCGCCAGTCACAGCTACTAGGCCCGGAGGTGGTGGCAATTCTGGAAATGCGATCGGGGATGTAGGAAACCTCGCCTCCTCTGATAGCCCCGGAGGAAGTGCGTCGAACTCACCATCCGGTGCCAGCGAAAATGGCGACATACCTTCCTCAGAGCCATTTGCGGCTGGTTCGGGGCGATCGCCCCGAACGCCTGGGGCTGGTTCGCCAGTCACGACCACCAGGCCCGGAGGCGGCGGCAATTCTGGAAATGCGAGCGGAGGTTTAGGAAACCTCGCCTCATCTGGTAGCCCTGGAGGTGGAGGCCCTGGAGGAAGTGCGTCCAACTCATCACCCGGCGGAGGTGGAAATGGTGGCGGGGGTTCGTCAGGGCCATTTGGCAGCGGTTCGGGGTCGGTGCCAAAACCGACAAATCCAGGAAGAGGGGGGAGTCCTTCGCGCCCGAAAGGCCCGGCTCCCGGCACTTGCATTAGCTGCGGTAAACCTGAATATCCGAGCGCAGCCAGAAAACAAGGGCGGGAAGGCCGAGTGGAAGTCATGTTTGACGTTGACCCCAACGGTAAGGCATTCAACATCGCGATCTTGACTTCGAGCAATCACGAAGACTTCGATAGCGCAGCGATTAAAACAGTAGAAAAATGGAAATTTGCCTCATCAGAGACTGGCGTTCAAGGAAAAACAGCATCCATTACCTTCCGGCTCAATGACTAGGGATTTTTTTGAGACTCTAGCAATGTGGCTGGGAATTCTATAGCACCGTCCCAGGAATAGCAAAGTTAAAAGTTGAATTTTTTGTGAATTATGAATTTGGGAATGTCGTCAGCAATATTAAGTAAACTTCAGCGAGTTGGACTCGCTCTATTACTTGGTTCCAACTTGGGAATGGCTCTGTTGTTTGCCAACCCTCACAGCGCAATGGCAGGAGTAATTACTTTACCGGATGGCGGACGTTGCGAGGGAGAATTGAGTGATGGAAAACTCAGCGGCCCCAGCATATGTCAATATGCCAACGGCGATCGCTACGAAGGTCAATTTCTCAACGGCCAACCTCACGGTCAAGGCATTTATACCTTTAAAGAAGGAGGTAAATACCAAGGAGAATTTGCCTTGGGTGAATTCAACGGTCAAGGTGTCCGCGAATTTGCTAACGGCAACCGCTACGAAGGAAGTTTTAAAAACGGTGAGTTCGATGGTACAGGAACTTTTACCTCAACTAACGGCATTCGTTATGAAGGCTCTTTTACCAATAGTTCCCCCAGCGGTCGAGGGGCTTTTACGTTCAGTAATGGCACTCGTTGCGAAGGAGATATTAAAGAAGGAAAAGTTAACGGTAAAGGCGTCTGTCAATATGCTAATAAGAACCGCTACGAAGGAGAGTTGCTGAATAATCTACCTCACGGGCAGGGAATTTATACCTTTGCTGAAGGAGGTCGTTATGAGGGGCAATTTAGTGAAGGGCAATTTCACGGTAAAGGGGTTCGCGAATATCCGAACGGCAACCGCTATGAAGGAGAGTTTGTGAAGGGCAACACTCAAGGTCAGGGGTTGTTTACTTTTAAAGAAGGGGGACGTTATCAAGGGCCATTTGACAATGGAGAATTTAGTGGTGAAGGTGTCCGTGAGTTCGCCAATGGAGATAGCTATAAAGGCACTTTTGTCAAGGGTAAAATGAGCGGGAAAGGAGTTTACAATTTTAAGAATGGCGATCGCTGCGAAGGCGAATTTAGCGATGGTCAGTTCAACGGCAAAGGTACCTGCATTTACGCCAATGGCGATCGCTATCAAGGTGAATTCCTCAAGGGACAAAAACACGGTCAAGGTTCGTACATCTATGCAGACGGAACGAAGGTAGAGGGAAATTGGCAACAAGGGCAGCTTCAAAAATAACCTTATAACCTATCTCTCCCTACTTGTTTCCTCCCCTCCTCACCAATGACATAATGTGCTTTACAGTCGGCACACCTGCGTTTGATAGCGCTTTTTAATTTGGTGAGCGTAGGGGAGGGCTTTTAATTTCACATCCGATTTACATAGGGTGTTTTTTCGGATTTTCTGGATTTCTCGAAGAGGTATTATTTTTTTAACTGCAGATGGACGCAAATAGACGTAGCTAGGTTAGCTTTTTGGGCATCGGATTTGGTATGATTTTCTCTCTTGTTCTCTATAAAATGGCTTTGAATCCTCGGCGTTTTGTTCGTGCAGCTTGTTGAAAAGGCTGCAATGTCTAAGTTTAACCCTAGCAAATTAATTTCCCGTGTTTATACAACTAAAAAAACAAGGCCGGCGGATTGTCTCGTTATTAATGAGTTTTATCTTAGTTTTGCTCCTCAATAATTGGGTTCAAGCCGCCCCTCAAACCGGTACTCAAATTCTTTGGGATACCTATGGAATTCCACACATTTACGGAGAGAATACTAAAAGTCTTTTCTACGCTTTCGGGTGGGCGCAGATGCAAAGTCACGGTAATCTGATTTTGCGTCTTTACGGGCAAGCTCGCGGGCAAGCTGCCGAATTTTGGGGCGAAGATTATCTGGAATCCGACCGCTGGGTGCAAACTATGGGAATTCCTAATCGCGCAAATTCGTGGTATGAATCACAAAATCCCATTTTTCGCAACTATATCGATGCTTTTGTTGGCGGAATGAATGCCTATGCAAAAGAACACCCAGAGGCGCTCACCGAAGAATTAAAGGTAGCATTGCCCCTCAAACCGGTAGATGTATTGGCACACGCGCAACGCGTCATCAATTTTACTTTTGTAGTCGATCCAGAACGCGTTGAAGATCTCGCTGAAAATGACACCCCCAAAGGCTCTAATGGTTGGGCGATCGCTCCTTCCCATTCTCAAAGCGGCAATGCCATGCTATTGGCAAATCCTCACCTTCCTTGGTCGGATTTATATTTATGGTACGAAGCACAACTGGTTGCCCCAGAAATTAACGCTTACGGAGCCACTCTTGTCGGATTTCCTGTATTAACGATCGCCTTTAATGACAATTTGGGATGGACTCATACTGTCAACACTCACGATGGCTGGGATGCCTACGAATTGCCCCTCGCTAACGATGGCTATCGCTTCGATGGCAAAATCCGAAATTTTGACAGGGAAGAGAAGGTTTTAAAAGTCAAAGAAAAGAATGGGAATTTGCGATCGGAATCTCTTGTAGTGCGGCGTTCTGTTCACGGCCCGATTCTCACAGAAAAACAGCGCAAAGCGATCGCCCTGCGCGTTGTCGGACTCGATAAACCAGCAGCCCTTCAGCAGTGGTGGGATATGGCACGCTCCAAGAATTTTTCTGAATTTGAAGCCGCTTTAAAGCGCTTGGAAATTCCCATGTTTACCGTCATGTATGCCGATCGTGAGGGGCATATCATGCACTTGTTTAACGGTCAAGTCCCCATACGCAAAAAAGGAGATTTTAAATACTGGTCAGGCACGATCGCAGGCAATACATCAGAGACTTTGTGGAGCAAAAATCATCCCTATGCGGATTTGCCACGGGTTGTCGATCCGCCCAGCGGTTGGTTGCAAAATACCAACGATCCCCCCTGGACGACGACGTTTCCCAGCGCGATCGCACCGGATAATTATCCCGCCTACATGGCACCGCGCGGCCCGATGAGCTTGCGATCGCAGCGATCGGCAAAAATGCTCTTAGAAGATGCAAAAATCTCTTTCGATGAATTGATGCAATACAAACATTCCACTCAGGTAGAACTCGCCGATCGCCTCCTCGATGATTTAATTCCCGCCGCACGGCAAGGCAGTGAAAAAGCGCGTCGCGCTGCGGAAGTTCTCGCCACTTGGGATCGCAAAGTCGATGCGGGCAGTCGCGGTGCGGTGCTGTTTGCCTTTTGGAAACAAGCGATGGATGCCGATCGGTTATTCGCTAAACCTTGGAGCGAAGATGCGCCGCTAACGACCCCAGACGGGTTGGCAAATCCTGCGGAGGCGGTGCGGGTGCTGGAAGTGACAGCAACCAAAGTTGAGGTAACTTATGGCGCGTTAGATGTGGCATGGGGGGAAGTCTTCCGATTGCCTGGGGTAGCGAATCTGCCGGCAAATGGAGCTGACGCTGCTTTGGGTGTATTTCGCTCAGTATGGTTTGCTCCAGGGAAAGACGATCGCTTTCAAGCGGTTGCGGGCGATTCTTTTGTCGCTGCGATTGAGTTCTCGAATCCGGTGAAAGCGATGGCACTAAACAGTTACGGCAACGCCACTCAACCTGGTTCGCCCCACGCAGGCGATCAGTTGCAGCTCTTTGCTCGCAAGGAATTGCGCCCCGTATGGCGATCGCGATCGGAAATTGAAGCTCACCTGAGTTCGCGCCAGAAACTTTAGCAGAAGGAAGAAGGAAGAAGGAAGAAGGAAGAAGGAAGAGGGAAGAGGGAAGAGGGAAGAGGGAAGAGGGAAGAGGGAAGAAGTTAAAAGACCTCTCTCCGTTTTCCCTTTAGGCATCGCGCAGCAGTCGGCAAGCATACCCACCGACTGCAACGAGCAATAAGCCCAGCGCGCAGATAGCGTATAGCAAAGCCATGCCAGCACCGGCACCTGTCCCGATAATTGGGCCAAAAATAGCTGCTAAAAAACCTCCCGGTTGCATGGCGGGTTCAAAGACGCGATCGGCAAGTGGCCCTGCGATCAATAAACCGATCGCTGACGCCAATTGCACGATAACTGCTCTGGTAGCAAAAACGCGCCCCTGTACTTCTGGTGGGACTTTTGCCAACCACATCGCCTCGTTGGAACTGCCGAGGATGGGGAAATTGAAAGACGAACAAAATTGAGCGGGAATCCAGATGGAAAGCGCCTGACCGAAAGCAAAGACTATTTTACTCAAGCCCGCGCCTGCCATGCCGAGCAGAAAGCCCCGGATTCGGCGTTTGGGACCGCCCCAAATACCGATCAGCGATGCTCCTAAAACGCCGCCGGCGCCGGCGGCTGAAAGGATAAGACCTAGGATTCTGGCATTGTTGCCGGTGCGTGCCAGAATCATCGGTGAGTAGAGGGCCGCGCCGATGTCGTGAGCGAACCAGAATAGCGAAACGGACACCAGCAAGGCAAGCAGGCTGGGACGCTCGACGATGTAGCGGAATCCGAAGCTGAGTTCTTGCAATAGGTGAAAGCGAGCCGGCTGGCGATTGGAGGCGATCGCGGGCTGGGGTATTTTGACAGATACTAGCGTGGCGATCGCGATTGTAAAAGTTGCCAGGTCGATCGTAAAAATCCCGCTCAACCCAATCGCAGAATAGAGAATCCCCGCCAGCGTCGGGGCAATAATACTCGCGCCGTAAGTTGCCAAAAAACTTAAACTGCTAGCGCGGCTGTAATGCTTTTCTGGCATCATTGTGGCGATGGCTGCTGAGTAAGCTAACTGCTGAATTTGGTCAAAAATTCCGTTAATCGCAGCCGCTACATATAAATGCCATAGTTGCAGGCTTTGGCTGATATAAAGTAATAGGATAGCGAGCGTTAACAGAGCTGCAACCGCATCACCGATCGCCATCAAAAATTTTCGATTCCAGCGATCGACGAGAATGCCAGCAACCGGAGCGAGCAAGATGCGCGGCAATTGAGTAAAAAACATCAACAAAGCCAAAGCTGTCGCTTGATGGGTGGACTGCCAAATCCAAATAGTCAGCGCAAACCCGGACATAGCGCTGCCAATCATCGAAGCAGTTTGTCCGAGCCAGAGTTGAATAAATTTTTGCATGAAATACGCGATTAATAGGATTTAAAATTCATAGGGTCGGGGTTTTTAGGCAGGAGAATGACACCCGCATAAAACCGCACGCCGCTCTCATTAAAACCAAGGCCATTGCTGGCTAAGGGGAGATAATTCTTCATATTGCTGTCTCGCCTCCTTGCGGTAAAATTGCGCCAAATGCCGCTGCCGCCACATTAGTACGCCCGTAACAAACAGTACGATCGCTGCTAATCCTGCGATCGCGTGGGCCAACCGCAAGTAAATTCCGCCATAACTGCCAATATGTAGCGGATAAAGCGAGTTGAGAATTCGATTTGCTACAGAAGCTGAATTTACACTGTCAGCCTGCAATATTTCGCCACTGTATTGGTCGAGATAAATGGTGCTAACCCCGTTTGGGTGCGCGTCATTGGGAAATTTTTTCCGTACCTGAAAAGTTGCTTCAGGTGTCAAAGGCAGAGAAATAAAAGTGGTTTTAGCTTCCGTCCAAACGGTATTAACTTGGTGTAATATTTTATCGAGGTTTTGCCTCGAACTGCTAGAGTGGGGATGAGAAGTCAATGCTGGCTGTGGCTTTTCATTCGTGAGCCAATACAGAGTCGATTCAACTGGCGCGTAAAAAATTATCGCTGTCCCTGTAGCGGAGATGAGTATGAGAAAAGCGACCGATACAATCCCAGAAACGTTATGTAAATCAAATACAGTGCGCTGCCAATGAGCTTGCCAATTAATAGAAAATCCGCGAGCCAAATTGCGCCAACCAGTCCACAATACCAAGCCCGTAAAAGTTAGTCCTAGCATTACTATACCGCAAATACCGACAACAAGATGACCTAATTCTCCTCCAGCTAATTCCGCGTGTAACGTAAAAATAAAACCTGTAAAAGTTTCTTTCCAAAGGCGCGCACCATTAATTTCTCCGCTGTAAGGATTGACATAAACACTAACTATTTCCTCACTCTTTGAAAGCATCGAAACTTGACAAACTTCCCTCGCTGCTCGCGGCAGCAAGATACTAAGAGCTTGATTTTGCGGATAAGCTTTTTCGACAATTTGCAGGACATTTTCCAGCGGTATCCGTTCGGCTTGAGGAATTACTTGCAGGAGTTGGGGATTGAAGAACCGCTCGATTTCGGGACCGAAAACCAGCAAGCTGCCGGTTAAAGCAATTGCTGCTAGAAATATTCCTACCACCAACCCCAAATACAAGTGCAGTTTGAATGCGAGTTTGCGGAATTTCATCTCGAAATTTTCCTCGAAACCGTTAACTGTTCTCATCATCTAACCCAAGTTGCTAGTTATAATTAGACGCCCCCCAACCCCGAAATTTTCGGGGGTTTTTAGAGTATTCTTCCCAATTTTGCGGAGGGCTTTTAGAGTTCCCTCCGAAGCTTGGGGGTAGATTTGTAACTAGCAACAAGGGTCTCTCAGAGGGAGAGCCACCCTTGTTATCATTACCAGAAAAACACCTGATAGCGACAGTTAGGCGGCCAGCGCTTTCCTCGCAAGTCCCAACTTTTTCATCAGCATGAAATCCCCAGCCGATAAATAATTACCAGTTAAGGCGGTAATTAACACTAAGAGTCAAACCTCTGCCTGGATAATTAGAGCTATCCGAGCCAAATCCAGCTAAGTATTGAGAAACCACGGGAAAATATTGATTATTCAATAAATTCTCGACTTTGACTTGTAGCAGCCCTTTTCCCAGTTGAATTGTGCTGACGTAATCCACTGTGAGATAGCTGCTAATTGGACCACCATCCGAGCCATCTTTGAAGGCTTGATCGCGATTTCCAGAATACAATAACTGTAACCGATTGTTCCATCCCTGCAAAGTTTCGTTTTCGAGATAAGCTGTTAGCTTGAGCGGTGGAATTCGGACGCTATCGAGGGCGATGGACTTGCCATCTTCGTCATATTCGCCTTGAATATAAGTAGCAGTCCCGCCGAGGGACCATGCTCGTGCAGGTTGCCAATCCACAGTCCCTTCTAAGCCGTAAATGCGTTCTGGGGCGCGCTTTAGTTCCAGGCGACCTGTGTTGCCAACTGGTTGAAAATTCACTCCTAGATCGGAGGTATTGTAAAAAGCGGCAAGCGACATTTGCACGGATTCCCACGCTCCTCGAATGCCAATTTCGTAGCTGTTGACTTTTTGCGGTTGAGTTACTTCTAACGAAGATTCAATTCCGACAAAATTCTCGGGGGGTTCGCGGAGGATGCGGCCGAAATCGGGAACTGAGAAACCTTGAGCAAAGTTGCCAAATACGTTGAAGTTGTCATTAATTTTATAGACAGCCCCTGTATTAAATAGGGTGGCGTTAAATTTGCGATCGCCTCCTTGGATCTGGCGATCGTTAAAAGTGGTATAATCATTGACTTCTAACCCGATGCGTTCGTGACGTATCCCGCCACTTAGAATGACGATATCGTCAATATTCCATTCCAATTGACCAAAAAAGCCAAGGCTGTTGTAAGTGTAAGGAGGAACGAAAGGACGCTCGGAGATTTTCCGGTAAACCCGACCACGACTTTCGTCAAATCTCTGCGGGTCGTACAGGTCGAAACGCTGTTTGCTATCTTCAGTAACATAGTCAGAACCCCAAGTTAATCGAAGATTTTCGGCACGGGACAAAGGGGTGGTGATCGCCAGTCTACCTCCTATCTGTTCGCTCTCGGCTCGCGAACGAGTAACGCCGACAAACGGACCATAGAACTCGAACGGGCGGTAATCTGAAGGAACGCCTACATTGGAATTCGTTCGATAGTAGATTTGACTTTGAAGGCTGCTGCCAAAAAGGTTTTGGTTGGTGTAACTTAGGTTGAGCTGTGTACTTTTATTTCCCGGTGTTTCCCCGTCGATATCGAAATCTCCGGTTCGGAGGGCGCGGGCTTTTTGCCGTCCTTCCTGGTCGTCAACGCTAAAGTCTCCGATCACATTGGGATCTTGGGTTTCCCGATAGTGATTGACAGTTAGTTGCAGCCGCTGTTGGCTGCTCAAATCTACCCCGACTTTGCCCAGGACGTTGAAGAGAGTGCTGCTATCTCCGCCGAGTTCAAAAAAGGGAATGCGATCGCCTTGGGCATCATAAAAAGCCCCAGTTCTAGAGAGCGAGACAGTGCCGGTGAAATCGAAATTGCCCGATCGGCCAGAAATAGTTTGCTGAGCGTTAAAGCCTAGAGCATCTTCTGTGTTTGTTAAAGCGCTACTGACGCCCACTTCAGTAATAGCAGTTAGCCTTTCCTCAGTTGGCCGGCGACTAATAATATTAACCACGCCACCTGTAGCCTGAGCGCCGTAGATTGCGGTAGACCCTCGCACTACTTCAATGCGTTCGACCGCGCTGGGATCGATGTTTCTAAAAAATCTGCCAAAAGATTGAAGATTAGTCGTTTGTGGCACGCCGTCAATCAGAACGGAAACGTCGCGACCCCGCAAAGTTTGTCCATAAGTTGCCGTACTTTGAGTCGGGGGCGCAAAACCGGGAACCTCATTTGCCAGAGCTTCCCCGATATTTCTCGATGGCCCTGCCTGCTGCTGAATTTCTTCTGAGTCTATCACCGTTATAGAGCGCGGCACGTTTGTCACTATTTCTGCGGTTCGTGTTGCAGTGACGACGATTTCAATCGGGTCTCTCCCTACCTGTGGCGTTATAGCGGGTGGCCGTGGTGCCGTCCCTGGTGGCTGCGCTGTCGGCGGTAAGGGTTCTCCCGGTGTCCCTGGTGGCTGCGCTGTCGGCGGTAAGGGTTCTCCGGGCGTTCCTGGTGGCTGCGCTGTAGGCGGTAAGGGTTCTCCGGGCGTTCCTGGTGGCTGCGCTGTCGGTGGCAAGGGTTCTGCGGGTATCTCTACCGGCTGCCCTGTCGGTGGCAAGGGTTCTCCGGGTGTCCCCGGCCGCTGTGTTGCAGGAGCCGGTGCAGGCGGGCGAGCAGTCATCTCCGAGGTGGGTTTTAAGCTGAGAATCAGACCCGCAGCACCAGGAATCACCCGTGCTACTGGTTGACCCCTCTCGCCAATGACTTTGATTCGGATGCTGTTGTTATCTAAACGAGTAACGGTGACAGAAGCAATTCCCGCAGCCGGCTTGTCTTGACGAAACTCATTTCCCCCCGGCAGTCGCAGTTGAGCGGTGATGACATCAGCTTGTAAAGTTTCGCCAAAGCTGGTACTGAAGACTTGCAGGGGTCTTCCATCTTCAGTGTCTAGGATGATTTCAATGCCTTCTGACGTGGGGTTGAGGCGAACTGCCGTCACCTGCGCGATGTTGGAAGCGCACGCCGACTGAGCGACTACCGCCGACACGACTCCTGCCAGCCCAAGGCTACTTAATAATTTCTGCGATCTATTCATTACTCTTGAATCAACAATTGATAGAACTTCGGATATGTTGTTGGCGTTGTTTGCACAACACAATGTGAGAGCATGGCTGCTCTTCTCTGGCTCCTAAAACTGACCTGCGGAAAATACGACCTCGTTGTCGGGCGCAGTTCGATCCGATTCTCCCGTCGCTAGCGGCCTTTGTCTGGGAATGCAGGAGGCGCATAAGGGCGAACTCCTCAGTCCGGTGGCGCTCTGGACGATCGACCACGGTTGGCACCTTGCTCAGTTAAAGGAAGTAGTCGCTGGGCGCTTAATGAGAAAGTGACTTAATTAGATAACAGAGCACTTACATCTGTCAAGAGTTAACTAATGAAAACTAATTTCATTTTCGGATAGGGGGTCAGACCCCTCTATCTAGTTGGGTACCACTTGCCTATTATGATTGCTTGTCAGGGCTAGACAACGATCGCCTAAAATGCTAGGGCAAGAGTTAGAAAAGATTGTCATATACGAAACCATAGGAGTCAACAAACTTGCCAAAGACTCTTGACAATTAATCTCATCTAACTTACTATGCTTAAAGTCGATAGCCGTAAAGCCCCTGAAGCTGATATCGAAGCTGGCTCGGACTGAAATCGCCCCGGAGCCATTGCCGAACAGCCCGATCGACAACAAAACGTGAAAACAAGCGCTAATACACGAATTGAAGACTCAAACGCGCTGATGGGAGACTCGTAACGCCCGACAACTGTTCACAGAAAGTCTATGTGGAAAGAATTTGGCGGAACTGGTTGGCGTACTGCAAACAAGATTTATTAGATAAAAAGAATAGATGAGTGACGCAAACATTAAGGGAAACCAACTCACCGAAAGTTGTACCA
This sequence comes from Microcoleus sp. S28C3, assembly GCF_036700785.1. NCBI lineage: Bacteria > Bacillati > Cyanobacteriota > Cyanophyceae > Oscillatoriales > Microcoleaceae > Microcoleus > Microcoleus sp. S28C3. Next base: position 28,709 of record NZ_JAUBPO010000022.1, read on the forward strand.
ATTTAGTAGAACTGCTACAAAAAAGAGCGCTACACCAACCAGAGCAGAAATATACATTTCTGTTAGACGGAAAAACTGAAACCGCCAGTTTGACTTATCGAGAGTTAGATGCGATCGCCCGATCGCACGCCGTGCGACTTCAGACATTGGGAGTCACTGGCGAACGAGCCTTACTGCTTTTCCCGCCAGGATTGGACTATCTCGCCGCCTTTTTTGGATGCTTGTACGCCAAAGCGATCGCGGTTCCCCTCTATCCGCCGAAGCTGAAGCGGAATTTAGCGAAAATTAGTGCGATCGCCAAAGACGCAGGAGCAACAGTTGCGATCGCTCCCGCGCGACACCTGGAAAATTTAGAGCAGCTATGCGAGCAAGCGCCCGAACTCAAAGCGATTCACTGGCTGAGTGCAGAGGAGCTCTCCGATGACGGCGAAAAGTGGCAGCAGCCATCCATCCATCCCGACGAAGTGGCTTATCTTCAGTACACTTCGGGCTCAACCTCCACCCCCAAAGGCGTAATGGTGAGCCACGCAAACGTTTTGTACAACATCGAATACATTCACCGAGGCTTTGACCACGATTCCGAAAGCGTTGCCGTAACGTGGCTCCCACCCTTTCACGACATGGGGTTAATTGACGGATTGCTCAAACCTTTGTATCTGGGAATTCCCTCTTACTTCATGCCGCCAGCGGCGTTTATTCAGAACCCGATGTGCTGGTTGGAAGCGATTTCGCGCTACAAAGCTACCCACAGCGGGGGGCCAAATTTTGCTTACGACTTGTGTGCTAGCAAAATAAGCAAAATCTTGGGCGATCGCCAAAAAATGCTCGACTTGAGTAGTTGGCGCGTGGCTTATAACGGCGCAGAACCGATTCACAAAGAAACCCTAGAACGATTTACCAAAGCTTTTGAACCCTGCGGTTTTCAGGCGGATGCCTTTTGTCCTGCTTACGGAATGGCAGAAACCACGCTAAAAATTGCCACGGTTCGCAGCAGGACAACACCAACTTTCTTACCTGTTGACGCTGGGGCACTGGAAAATAATCAGATTGTAGAAGTTTTGGAAGGCGATCGTGGCGCCAGAACTTTAGTCGGCTGCGGTTTCCCTGAATTTGGCACTAAAGTTGCGATCGTCAATCCCGAATCTCTGACGCAGTGCCAGCCGCAGGAAGTCGGAGAAATTTGGGTAGCTGGCGAAACAGTTGCGCGAGGCTATTGGAATCGCCCAGAAGAGACAGAAAAAACCTTTCAAGCATATCTTTCAGATACCAGCGAAGGGCCATTTTTGCGAACAGGAGATTTAGGCTTTTTACGCGATCGAGAACTGTTTATTACAGGGCGACTCAAAGATTTGATTATCATCCGAGGTCGCAATCTTTACCCCCAAGATATAGAAAGAACGGCAGAGCGCAGCCATCCCAGTTTGCGGCAAGGGGCGATCGCGGCATTCTCGGTGGAAGTCGCAGGCGAAGAACAGCTCGTTATCGTGCAAGAATTACAATCTCGCAAAGCGCCGGATAATGCCGAGGAAATTATCAGCGCCATCCGCTCCACCATTGCTCAAGAATATGAAGTGCAAGTTTATGGAGTAGTGCTGATTAAGCCGGGAAGCATTCCCAAAACGACCAGCGGTAAAATTCAACGTCGCGCCGCCTGTGCTGACTTTCTAGCTGACAATTTGGAAGTTGTCGCCAGTAGCATTTTAGAGTTAGCTGATTTGGTGCAAATAGACAATCAACTAACGCGAGAAATTCTGGTGACAGCAGAGTTAGAAGAACGGCAGCCGCTGCTTGAGGCTTACCTTTGGCAGCAGGTAAACCGCCGGGGAATGAATTCTCCGGCTAATAGCCAAAGTCGGCTAAAGCCTGCGGAAGAGGAATCTTCAATCCACTTGAGTGCCAGCGGGAAAACACAAGATATTATCGATCGACCCCTCAGTAGCTTTGGACTAGATTCTTTAAGAATTTTTGAGTTAAAAAATCAAATAGAGAGTGACTTGGGCGTTACTGTATCTGTTGCCGATTTGTTTGAGGATAGGAGCATTGCTCGACTGGCAGTGCAAATTCTAGAGCAACTAACAGGAAATACCAAAGCAGCCGTTATTGGACCAGTTTCTCGATCGCCTCATCTTCCCCTGTCTTTTGCCCAAGAACGCTTGTGGTTCTTCGACCAATTGGAACCGGGAAACCCCTTCTACAATCTCTGCGGTGCGGTTCGGGTGACGGGGCAACTTAATGCAGAAGCACTCAGGCAAAGTATTGAGAAAATTATCGATCGGCACGAGGTTTTGAGAACTGCGTTTGCCGCTGTGGAAGGGCAACCGATACAGGTTGTCGCTGCTGCGGGCGAGCAGAGTTGGACGCTGCCGCTGATAGATTTGAGCGATCGCTCCCCAGACGATCGCGAGGCCGAGGTGCAAAGGCTGTCGGCCCAAGAAGCGCGAGATCCCTTTGACTTGGGGCAAAGCTCTCTGCTGCGCGCCAAACTGCTGCGCCTCGATGAAACAGAGCACGTCTTACTTCTAACCGTGCATCATATCGTTTTTGATGGTTGGTCCCTGGGCGTATTTCTCCGGGAGTTGGCAGAATTTTATCAAGCTTTTTCTAGCAATGATTTACCCTTGCTTTCCGCGCTGCCAATTCAATACGCCGACTTTGCCGCATGGCAGCGCCAGCAGTTGCAAGGAGAAATATTAGACACGCAACTGGGTTACTGGAAGCAGCAGTTAAGCGGCAGCTTGCCGATTCTAAATTTACCAACAGACTTTCCTCGCCCCGCCGTTCAAACGTTCCAGGGTGCGAGACAAACTTGGGAATTGCCCAAAGATTTGAGCTTGGCGCTGGCCCAATTGGGTAAGCAAGAAAAAGCCACCCTATTTATGACGTTGCTGGCAGCCTTCAAGACGCTGCTTTATCGCTACACGGGGCAGACAGATATTTTAGTTGGCTCTCCCATCGCCAACCGCAATCTCCGTGAGATAGAATCATTAATTGGGTTTTTTGTCAATACTTTAGTGCTGCGGTCTGACTTAAATGGAAATCCGACTTTTCGAGAGTTGCTCAGTCGCGTGCGAGAGGTGGCATTAGGCGCTTACGCGCATCAAGATGTACCGATTGAGAAGCTTGTCGAGGAGTTGCAGCCAGAGCGAGATTTGAGCTACTCGCCGCTGTTTCAAGTGGCCTTTGCCTTGCAAAACGGCTTGACGCAGACTCTAGAATTGCCAGGGCTGACCTTAAATTCCCATGAAATTGATACCGGAACCGCTAATTTCGACTTGATGCTATTTTTGGAAGAAACCGAGCGGGGGTTGACGGCGACGTGGGAGTACAGCACGAACCTGTTCCAACCCAGCACGATCGCGCGGATGCACGGGCATTTTCAGATTTTGCTGGAAGGAATTATCGCTAATGCCGATCGGCGCCTGGACGAGTTGCCATTGCTGAGCGATCGCGAACGGCATCAACTGTTGGTGGAGTGGAATAATACGCAAGTCGATTATCCAAAAGATTCTACAATTCACCAGATGTTTGAACATCGGGCAGAGCAGACGCCGGATGCCGTTGCAGTGGTGTTTGAAAACCAACAGCTCACTTATAAGGAACTCAACCAAAAAGCGAATCAAGTCGCGCACTACCTGCAAAAACTCGGTGTAAAACCTGAAGTCCGCGTCGGAATTTATGTCGATCGCTCCCTAGAAATGGTGGTGGGATTGCTGGGAATTATCAAGGCTGGCGGCGCTTATGTTCCGCTCGACCCGGCGTATTCAAGTGAACGCTTGAGCTTCATGCTGGAGGATGCCCAGGTTCAAGTGCTGCTGGCGCAGTCGCATTTAGATGAGAAGATTCGCGATCGGGTGCAGAGTGTAGTTTTCCTTAATTCAGACTGGGAAAACATCGCGATCGAAAGCAAAGAAAATTGTTTGAGCGATGTAACACCCGATTGTCTCGCTTATGTAATATATACGTCAGGTTCGACAGGGAAACCCAAGGGCGTTCAAGTCAACCATCGCAGCGCCGTTCATCTTTTTGCAGCCACTTACCCCCTATTTAATTTTAGCGAGCGCGACGCTTGGACTGTTTTTCACTCTTACGCTTTCGACTTCTCCGTATGGGAAATTTGGGGAGCCCTTGTTCACGGCGGAAAGCTGGTTATCGTCCCCCTCGAAGTGACTCAATCGCCCTCGGCTTTTTACCAATTGCTTTGCTCTGAGCGAGTTACCATTCTCAATCAAACTCCTTCAGCAATTCGCCAACTGATTGACGCTCAAAAAACTGCAGATCGCGAGCCAAAATGGAGCCTCCGCCTAATTATGTGCGGCGGAGAAGCTTTGCCTGCAGAACTCGCCTCTGAGTTGCTTGAGTGGAACATCCCCCTTTGGAACTTTTACGGCCCCACAGAAGCCACTGTCTGGACAGCCATCCATCCGATAAAATCCGTTGAATCAAAGCGCGGTTCGATCCCGATTGGTCGCCCGCTTCCCAACACCCAGCTCTACATTCTGGACGCAAATTTGCAGCCGGTTCCTGTAGGGGTTTTGGCCCAACTTTATATCGGCGGCGCTGGCTTATCCAGAGGCTATTTGAACCTACCCGAACTAACTGCCCAAAAGTTTATTCCCAATCCCTTCAGTCAGGAAATCGAGGCGCGGTTGTACAAAACTGGAGATATTGCCCGCTACCTGCCAGATGGAACGATTGAATTTGTAGGCCGCAGCGACAATCAAGTCAAAATTCGCGGTTTCCGAATTGAACTGGGCGAGATTGAAGCGGTACTGAGCCAGCATCCAGCAGTGCGGGAAAGTGTAGTGCTGCTTGGGGAGGATAATTCAGGCGAAAACCGCTTGGTGGCTTATATCGTTTCTAGCTCAGAATTCAGCACTGGGCAGCCCTCTTTAATTAGCAACCTGCGCGGCTTTCTCAAAGAAAAGCTGCCACAATACATGATCCCTTCAGCCTTCGTGCTGCTAGAGGCTCTGCCTTTAACATCTAATGGAAAAATCGATCGGCGATCGCTCAGAGCGCCCGATGTAGAAAGCTCGGAATTAAACGCAGCTTTTGCACCTCGCACTCCGGAAGAACAGTTACTCGCTGAAATTTGGAGTCAGGTTCTCGGCGTCAAACAAATAGGAATTGGCGACAATTTCTTCGAGCTAGGAGGACATTCCCTACTGGCAACGCAACTGATTGCTAAAGTGCGAGAAGCGTTTCAGGTAGAGTTGCCACTACGCAGTTTGTTTCAATCCCCGACGGTGGAAAGTTTGGCAGAAGCGATCGCCATCGCTAAAGCGCAGCAGGCGATCGAACCCCGCGCCCTTGTGCAACTGCCTGCAATCGTCCCCGATCCCCAAAATCGCTGCAAACCTTTTCCGCTCAACGAAATGCAGCAGGCTTACTGGATCGGGAGAAATAGCTTTTTTGAAATGGGGAATGTCGCCATTCACGGTTATGTAGAAATTGAAGGCGACGATATAGATTTAGAGCGGTTTAGGCTCGCGTGGCAGCGATTGGTGGAACGCCACGATATGCTGCGCGTCATCGTCCATCCAGACGGGCAACAGCAAATTTTAGAAACAGTGCCAGCTTATGCAATTCCACTATTAGATTTGCGCGGACAAAGCCCAGAGGCGGTGAATTCCCAACTCGAAGTAATTCGCGAATCCCTGTCTCACCAAGTGCTGCCGCTCGATCGCTGGCCGCTTTTCGAGATTCGCGCCTCGCTGCTTAGCGATCGCCGCATCCGCTTGCACGTCAGCATTGACGCCTTGTGCATTGACGGTTGGAGCTATCAAATTCTCTTCGGAGATTTGGTGACGTTTTACCGCAATCCCAACGCAGCGATCGCGCCTTTGCAACTGTCATTCCGCGACTACGTTTTAGCGGCGATCGCGCTCCAAGATTCCCCATTTTTCCAGCAATCTTTAGAGTATTGGAAAAATCGCCTCGCCACTTTGCCGCCAGCGCCCGAACTCCCCTTAGCCAAGCATCCGAGTTCCCTGACACAGCCTCGCTTCAAGCGCTGGAGCGCTCAGCTAGAGCCGGAAACGTGGAAAAAACTTAAAGCCAGAGCCGCGCGATCGGCGCTTTCTCCGACAGGCGTTTTGCTCGCTGCTTATGCCGAAGTTCTGGGCCTGTGGAGCAAAAGCCCTCGGTTTACCCTCAACGTGCCGCGCTTCAACCGCCTTGTACTGCACCCGCAAGTCAACGACATTATCGGCGAGTTTGCCTCGTTTACTTTGCTGGAGGTAGACAACTCGCGCCGAGAAAGTTTTGAAGTTCGGGCGAAACGCCTGACTCAGCAGCTTTGGCACGATTTAGAGCACCAGTACGTCAGCGGCGTGCGCGTTCTGCGAGAATTGGCGCAACTGCTGGGAAGAACATCGGCGGCACCGATGCCAGTGGTATTCACGACTAATCCGCAGAATAACCCCGGACAAAGCGATTCTTCCATACTGGGCGCGATCGCAGAAATCGGAGAGGTTGTTTACGTCGTCGGTCAAACTCCCCAAGTTTGGATAGACAATCAGTACAGCGAAGCTGGCGGCACTCTATTCTTGAACTGGGATGTGGTGGAAGAACTCTTCCCCCAAGGGCTAATCGACGATATGTTTGACGCCTACTGCCACCTGTTGGAGCGCCTCGCAAGCTCGGAGTCAGCTTGGCAGGGAACGGCGCAGTTGCCGCAGCAAGCCGTCGCTAACGACATCGAAGCACCGATTCCCGATGTATTGCTGCACGAGTTGTTTGCTCAGCAAGTAGCGTCGCGATCGCACGAACCCGCCATCATTACGCGCGATCGCACCCTCACCTACGAGGAACTATATCTGCGATCGAATCAAGTCGCTCACCGATTGCGGAAGCTGGGAGCTCGCCCTAACCAGTTGGTTGCCGTCGTCATGGAAAAAGGATGGGAGCAAATCGTCGCTGTGCTGGGCATTCTCGCATCTGGGGCAGCTTATTTGCCCGTAGATGCGGCGCTACCAAAAGAGCGACTGTGGTATTTGCTGGAAAATGGCGAAGTTGAGATTGTTTTGACGCAATCTCAGTTAAATCAGCGATTGGAATGGCCGGAAAATGTGCGGCGAATTTGTCTCGATACCGACGAATTGGCTGCAGAAAGCAGCAAAGCTTTAGAGGCGGTGCAGGAACCGGAAGATTTAGCGTATGTGATTTATACTTCTGGCTCAACTGGCTTGCCGAAAGGCGTGGCGATCGCGCACCGAGGTGCAGTCAATGCGATCGCTCAGACCAACCAAGTGTTTAATGTGACCGAGTGCGATCGCGCGATCGCACTCACCGCACTGCACCACGATATGTCGGTTTACGATATCTTCGGCATCCTAGCGGCCGGAGGAGCGATCGTCATTACCGATGCCGCACAACGGCTAGACCCCGCTCACTGGGCGCAATTGATGGTAAAAGAGCGCGTCACCATTTGGAACTCGGTTCCCCCGATGATGGAAATGCTGCTCGATTACGCTGGCGGACGTTCTGAGGTGTTGCCAGAGTGCTTGCGCTGGGCGTTTCTCGGCGGAGACTGGATTCCAGTAACGTTGCCTGAGAGGTTAAGGGCGATCGTCAAAGAGTGTCGCGTTGTCAGCGTTGGCGGGCCAACGGAAACCACCCTTTGGAATATTTGGTATCCGGTAGAAACGGTTGACCCTTCTTGGAAGAGCATTCCCTACGGATCGCCGATCGCCAATACACGCTATTACATTTTGAATGAAAGGCTAGAAGACTCTCCCGTCTGGGTTGCCGGCGAGATGTGCTGTGCCGGAGTTGGACTGACAAAAGGATACTGGCGGAATGAAGAAAAAACTCGCGCCAGCTTCCTCACGCACCCCGTCACGGGCGATCGCTTGTACCGAACGGGAGATTTAGGGCGCTTCCTCCCTGACGGCAACATCGAATTTTTAGGACGAGAAGATTTCCGCCTTAAAATCCGAGGATTCCGCATCGAAGCAGGAGAAATTGAGGCTGCTTTGAACGAACACCCAGCAGTCAAGGCATCCATTGTCACCGCATTCGGAGAAAAGCACAGTCAAAAGCGCTTAGTAGCATATATCGTTCCACAACAAAACGCTGCCCCGGCGGTTGAAGAATTGCGCCAATTCCTGAGCGAAAAGCTGCCCGATTATATGGTGCCTTCTGCATTTATAATTCTGGACGCGCTGCCGCTTTCTGCGAACGGCAAAGTTAACCGCAAGGCACTGCCCGAACCGGATGCCGCTATTCCCGAAGCAAAGATTTTTGTCGCACCGCGCACCTCCGTTGAGGAAATGCTGGCGAGAATTTGCTGTGGCGTTCTCGGCATTGAACAGTTAAGCATTGCTGATAACTTTTTTGAACTAGGAGGAAATTCGCTGCTGGCAATTCAATTAGCAGCAAAGGTACGAGAATCTTGTCACCTAGAATTGCCTTTGTGCGATATTTTTGCAGGACGATCGCTTGCCGTACTTGCAGAAAATATTTCTGAAGCCAAAAACCAAAATGCGGCCGTTGAAGAACCTGCGATCGCGCCCGTTTCGCGATCGGCGTACCGCAGGTCGCTGTCATCTTTGCGCTAAGCACAAATCAGTGATGAGTCATGGGATTGCAGCCAATAACTCATAACCACTCCCCAAATATCGGCTGCAATCCCAATTACCAATTACCAGTTACTAATCCAATGACGGTGCATTTTTCCGAAAAACCTCCAACAGATACTCGCGACTCTGCGAATGCTTCCGAAGAAGAAGTATTTGCATTTCCCACCTCTTTTGCCCAGCAAAGACTGTGGTTTATCGATCAATTTGAACCGGGAAACCCTTTTTACAACCTTCCGGCGGCTGTGTTACTCAAAGGCAGGCTAAATGTAGTAGTGCTAGAGCTAAGTTTCAAGGAAATTGTGCGCCGTCACGAAGCTTTGCGGACGACATTTGCCACTGTAGACGGTCAACCCGTGCAGGTGGTTGGTGAGAATTTTAATTTCGGGCTGCAAGTTTTAGACCTGCAACAATTGGCGGAAACTGAGCGAGAAGAAAAAGTAAAACAACTGGCTGCTGAAGAAGCTAGCAAACCTTTTGACCTAACCAAAGGGCCGCTGTTGCGAGCTAGTTTGCTACAGTTAGAGGCTGAGGAATATGTATTGCTGCTGACGCTACACCACATTATTTTTGATGGCTGGTCAATCGGAGTCTTCCTGCAAGAATTAGCAGCACTTTACGAAGCGTTTTTGATGGCCAAACCATCCCCACTTCCCGAACTTTCCATCCAGTACGCCGATTTTGCTATTTGGCAGCGGAAATGGCTGGCGGGCGATCGCTTGCAAACTCAACTTAACTACTGGAAAAAGCAGCTCAGTGGCGCTCCCCCCTTGCTGGAATTGCCAGCCGATCGCCCCCGCCCCCCGGTGCAAACCTATCGGGGCGCGAAAGAATCATTCCTCATCCCCAAAACCCTAACAGAAACCCTCAAAAAGCTCAGCCGCCAGGAAAATGCCACCCTGTTTATGACACTGCTAGCAGCCTTTAAAACGCTGCTCTATCGCTATACAGGACAGGCAGATATCCCCGTTGGCTCTCCCATCGCCAACCGCAACCGAGCGGAAATTCAAGGGCTAATCGGGTTTTTTGTCAATACTTTGGTATTGCGAACTGATTTGTCAGGTACTCCCACTTTTCGGCTATTGCTCGCTCGCATTCGGGAGGTGAGTTTAGAAGCTTACGCTCACCAGGATTTGCCGTTTGAGAAACTGGTTGAAGAGTTGCAACCCGAGCGAAATTTGAGCTACAATCCACTGTTCCAAGTTGCTTTTGTTTTGCAAACTCCACCTGTTGCTGCGGAATCAATAGCCGGACTCAATCTCACTCTTTTAGATGTTGAGAATCAGACAGCAAAAGTTGACTTAACGCTGTATTTAGAAGAAAAGCAGGAAGAAATTAGCGGTCAGTTTGAATACAGCACAGATTTATTTGATGCGGTCACTATTAGGCGGATGGCGGGGCATTTTCTCACGTTGCTGGAGGGCATAGCTGCCAACCCAGAGCGGCGGATTGAAGAGCTACCGTTGCTGGGGGAAAAAGAGCGGCATCAGTTATTAGTAGAGTGGAATGACACCCGCGCCGATTATCCGGGCGATCGCTGCATTCATCAATTATTTGAAGCGCAGGCAGAGCGAACTCCCGATGCCATTGCAGTCGTATTTGAAGACCAAAAACTCACCTACCGCGAGCTGAATGAACGAGCCAACCAACTCGCGCATTACCTGCAAAAACTCGGCGTCAAGCCAGAAGTTTTGGTGGGAATTTATGTCGAGCGTTCCCTAGAAATGGTGGTCGGACTTCTTGCCATCCTCAAAGTTGGTGGCGCTTACGTTCCCCTCGACCCGGCATATCCGCCAGAGCGCCTCGCCTTCATGCTAAAAGATGCGGCAATTCCAATTCTCTTAACTCAGAAACGGCTGTTAGAAACCCTGCCGGAAAATAGCGCCCGCGTCGCCTGCTTAGATGCCGACTGGGAAGCCATATCGAGCAGTACCGAGCCAGCGGCTGGCTTACAAAATTCTTCCAATTTAGCCTATATCATCTATACTTCAGGCTCAACAGGAAAACCCAAAGGGGTGCAAATTTCCCACGCTGCTGTCGTCAACTTTTTGATTTCTATGGGCCAGCAACTGGCGATTGCAGACCGAGATATTTGGCTGGCAGTCACCTCCTTATCTTTTGACATTGCAGCGCTGGAGCTATTCCTGCCTATTACAACAGGTTCTCGCGTCGTTGTCGCCAGCCGAAAAGTGGCATCTGACGGACAAAAACTGTTAGAAACCTTAAATAATTCTGGGGCAACCATTATGCAAGCTACTCCAGCCCGTTGGAAAATGCTTTTAGCAGCGGGATGGCAGAGAAGCGAGCGATTAAAAATACTGTGCGGGGGAGAAGCTTTACCTCAACAGCTCGCCAATCAGTTGCGGTTGCGGGGCGCTTTCGTGTGGAATTTATACGGCCCGACAGAAACCACCATCTGGTCTACTGTCTATCAGGTTGACCGCAAAGATGAATCAGTTTCCATCGGTCGCCCTATTGCTAACACTCAAATTTACATCTTAGACCGCTATTTAATGCCGGTTCCCGTTGGCGTTTTTGGCGAACTGCATATCGGGGGGGCTGGCTTATCCAGAGGCTACCTAAACCGACCGGAACTGACCGCAGAGAAGTTTATTCCTAACCCCTTTGCAGAGGGTGGAATATATGCTTCATTCATCCTTCATCCTTTATCCTTCATTCAATCAGAACGCCTCTATAAAACTGGGGACTTGGCTCGCTATCTCCCCGACGGAAATATTGAATTTATGGGGCGCAGCGACCATCAAGTGAAAGTACGGGGTTATCGAATTGAGTTAGGAGAAATTGACGAAACTCTCAGACAGCACCCCGCTGTGCAAGATGCGGCGGCGATCGCGCGCGATGACGGTTGCGGTAACAAGCGCTTAGTCGCTTATGTAGTGCTTAACCCAGACAAATTTCCCAGCATCAGCAACCTGCGTGCCTACCTGCAAGAAAAGCTGCCAGAATACATGGTGCCTGCTGCCTTCGTGATGCTGGAATCGCTGCCTCTAACTCCCAACGGAAAACTCGACCGCAAGGCACTACCTGCACCGGATCGCGATCGCCCAGAACTCGAAGAGGCATTCGCCGCGCCAAGCACGGCTATTGAGAAAATCCTGGCAGAAATTTGGGCGCAAGTATTGGGGTTAGAACGAGTGGGAATTGACGACAATTTCTTTGAATTGGGCGGCGATTCTATCCTCAGCATTCAAGTCATTTCTAAAGCCAATCAAGCGGGGTTGCGGCTCACTCCAAAACAACTGTTTCAACACCAAACTATTGCACAATTAGCAGCCGTCATCGATACAGTTGGAACCCAACAATCGGAACAGGGATTAATCATTGGCGAAGTTCCTCTGACACCGATTCAGCACTGGTTTTTTGAACAAAATCTCTCCGATCCGCACCACTGGAATCAGGCGGTGCTTTTAGAGTTGCGGCAACCTCTCGAACCTGCATTAATTGAGTCAGTTTTGCAAGAATTGCTGAAGCACCACGACGCGCTGCGCCTGCGTTTTGCAGGAGGAGAATCTGGCTGGCAGCAGGAGCTCGCCAATCCCGACGAGGTTGCTCCGTTTACCTACATTGATTTGTCGTCGCTACCTTCAGAGGAGCGAGAAGCGGCTTTCCAAACCGCCGCCACTCAGTTGCAAGCCAGTTTGAATTTGTCAGAGGGGCCATTACTTCGCGCTGCCCTATTTGACTTGGGCAAACATCAGCCAAATCGCTTGTTATTGGTTATTCATCACTTAGCGGTTGATGGGGTTTCGTGGCGAATTTTAATTGAGGATTTCCAGACAGCTTATGAGCAAATTAGCCGCGACGAAACTGTCGCGCTCCCGCCCAAAACAACCTCATTTAAGCAGTGGGCAGAACGCTTGCATGAGTGGGCGCGATCGCCCGAATTGCAGGGAGAGTTCGATTACTGGTTCGCCCTTTCTCACCAACCAACTTCTCGCTTGCCGGTGGATTTCCCCACAACAGCTAATTTAGTTGCATCTGAAAAGACAGTATCCGTTGCTTTGAGTGTTGAAGAAACCAAACTGCTCTTACAAGAAGTACCTGCCGCTTACCGCACTCAAATTAATGATGTATTGCTAACTGCTTTAGCTCAAGCATTTGAACGCTGGACTGGCAATAACTCACTTTTACTGGACTTAGAAGGTCACGGGCGCGAAGATATATTTGAAGGAGTAGATTTGTCGCGCACAATTGGCTGGTTTACCGCAGTTTTCCCCGTCCTGTTAAATTCAGAAAAACATTCCGATTTAGGGGATGCGATCAAATCAGTGAAAGAGCAGTTGCGCGCAGTGCCAAATCGCGGTATTGGGTGCGGTGTTCTAGGATATTTAAACCCAGAAACTGCTAAAAAATTGCACAAATTGCCGCAAGCTGAGGTAAGCTTTAACTATCTCGGACAGTTTGACCAAGTGCTGCCAAAATCTTCTTTATTGATGCTGTCCTCCGAGCCTAGTGGCCCCATTCGCAGCCCGCGCGGAAATCGGCGTTACCTGCTGGAAATTAACGGATTTATTGCCAGCAACAAGCTGCAATTAGATTGGACGTACAGCGAAAACATTCACCGACGAGAAAGCATTGAAAATTTGGCAACGGGCTTTATAGAATCGCTGCGATCGCTAATTCAATACTGTCAGTCCCCCGACGCCGGCGGCTGCACTCCTTCTGACTTTGCAGAGTTTAAGTGGAGCCAGTGGGGCCAGGACGATTTAGACAACATTACCGCAATTTTGGGAGAGCTGTAAGATGAGCAAAGGCAATATCGAAGATTTTTATCCCCTCTCCCCAGCGCAGCAGGGCATTCTCTTTCATTCCCTTTACCAGCCAGAATCGGGCGTATATTTCGGGCAACTGCTGTGCGTCTTGCGCGGCGATCTCAATGTTTCTGCGTTTAGAAATAGTTGGCAAAAAGTTGTAGACAGGCATCCCATTTTGCGGACTTGTTTCCTGTGGGAGAACGTAAAAGAACCCGTGCAAGTTGTCCGCAAGCAGGCTCCCTTATCCTGGCAGCAAATGGACTGGCGATCGCTCTCGACCTCCGAACAACAACAGCAGCTAGAAACCTTCCTAAAAGCCGATGGAGAGCAGGGCTTTGACTTGACCTCAGCTCCCTTAATTCGCATTGCACTGGCGCAGTTAGAAACAGATACTTTTCAGTTTATATTGAGCCACCACCACTTAGTTTTAGATGGGTGGTCACAGGCGATCGTCTTCAAGGAAGTTTTTGCCTTTTACGAAGCAGAATGCCAGGGCGAGGAATTGCAACTCAAGCGCCCTCGCTCTTATCGAGATTACATCGCCTGGTTGCAGCAGCAAGATTTAGCTAAGGCGGAGTCGTTTTGGCGGCAAACGCTCCAAGGATTTACGACACCCACGTCGCTTGTTGTCGGTGGAAAATTGAGTTGCAAAAGCGGTGAAGGGAACCGGGGCGAAGCTGAAATCAAACTTCCCGATCTAGCGCCTCTACAAGGGTTGGTGCGACAGTACAAGCTGACTATAAATACTCTCGTACAGGGATCTTGGGCGCTACTTTTGAGCCGATATAGCGGTGAAGGAGACATAATTTTTGGTGTAACGGTTTCGGGGCGATCGCCTGAATTAATCGGGGCGGAATCGATGGTTGGGATGCTGATTAATACTCTGCCTGTCAGAGTATCAGTGTCCGCTGAAGACTCAATTATTTCGTGGTTACAGCAATTGCAAAACCACAGCATTGAAGTGCGCCAGTACGAATACTCGCCTCTGGTAGAAATTCAGCAGCGGTGGAGCGAAATTCCTCTCAATACGCCACTATTTGAAAGTATCGTCGTATTTGAAAATTACCCCATCGATCCTTCATTGCAGCGAGGAAAAAGTGGCCTAGAGATTGGCGACGTGCGATCGGTTGACAGCACGAATTACCCCATCGTATTGATGGCGATCGCGCAATCGGAGTTAGCGCTCAAAATTATGTACGATCGCAGCCGCTTTGAACCTAGCGCGATCGAGCGGATGCTGGGACACTTGCAGGTCTTACTAGAAGGGATGGCGGCAAACCCTCACCAGCCTTTAAAAAATTTACCGCTGCTAACGCCAGCCGAAAAGCAGCAAATTCTTGTTGAGTGGAACGGCACCAAAGCTGACTATCCCCAAGATCGCTGTATTCATCAATTATTTGAACAGCAGGCAGAGCGAACTCCCGATGCGGTTGCCGTAGTATTTGAAGACCAAAAAGTCACCTACCGCGAGCTGAATGAACGAGCGAACCAACTCGCGCATTACTTACAGCAACTAGGCGTCAAACCCGAAGTGCTAGTGGGGATTTGCGTGGAGCGTTCGTTGTTAACAATTGTCGGAATTTTAGGCATTCTCAAAGCCGGGGGCGCTTATGTGCCGCTCGATCCGGCAAATCCAATCGATCGCACGGCTTTCATCCTTCAAGATGCCTCGGTATCGGTGCTATTGACTCAAGAAACACTATTAGAAACTCTCCCCGAATATAGCGGCCAAGTTGTCTGTTTAGAGGCCGATTCGGAGGCGATCGCTCAAAATTCCACTGACAATCCTAACAGCCACGCTACGGCTGAAAATCTCGCTTACGTTATTTACACCTCCGGTTCAACGGGTCAACCCAAAGGCGTTTTAGTAACCCATGCCAACGTCGTTCGCCTGTTCGCGGCCACCCAATCTTGGTACAACTTTAGCGAAGGTGACGTGTGGACTCTGTTTCATTCCTACGCTTTCGATTTCTCAGTGTGGGAACTGTGGGGCGCTTTAATTTACGGCGGACGCCTCGTAATTGTGCCTTATTTCGTAGCGCGATCGCCGATGGCATTTTATGAATTACTCTGTCGAGAGCGAGTCACCGTACTCAACCAAACTCCCTCAGCTTTCCGCCAGCTTATGCAAGCCGAAGAGTCGGTACAAACTGGCAACAATTTAAGTCTGCGCTGGGTCATTTTCGGCGGCGAAGCCTTAGAATTGCCAAGCTTAAAACCCTGGTTCGAGCGACACGGCGATCAGACTCCGCAATTAGTGAATATGTACGGCATCACCGAAACCACCGTTCACGTCACTTATCGCCCGCTGAGTTTAGCTGATTTAAACGGATCTGGTAGCGTTATTGGGTGTGCCATTCCCGATTTACAGATTTATATCTTAGATAAAAATCGTCAGTTAGTTCCGGTGGGGATTCCCGGGGAAATGTACGTCTCTGGCGCGGGAGTGGCGCGGGGATATCTCAACCGCCCTGACTTAACAGCCGAACGATTTATTTCTAATCCGTTTAGCGAAAAGAAAGAAGCGCGACTGTATAAAACCGGAGATTTAGCGCGTTACTTGCCCAATGGCGATATTGAATATCTGGGGCGAATAGATACTCAGGTCAAGCTGCGAGGCTTCCGCATCGAATTGGGAGAAATTGAAGTGCAGCTAAACCGGCATCCAGCCGTGCGGGAAAGCGCAGTTTTGCTGCGGGAAGACGCGCCGGGAGACAAGCGGTTAATAGCCTATATAGTGGCGAACTCAGAAACAACGCTCACCACTGGAGAATTGCACGTTTTCTTGAAGGAAAACTTGCCGGACTATATGGTGCCTGCGGCCTTCGTGCTTTTGGAAGCTTTGCCCCTGACCATTAACGGTAAGGTAGATCGGCGATCGCTGCCTTCTCCCGACACAGCTAGACCCGATTTAGCGGAAGCTTTTGTCGCTCCCGGCACTGCCGAAGAAAAAGCATTGGCAGAAATTTGGGAGAAAATTCTCGGCGTGGAAAAAGTCGGCATCCGTGACAATTTTTTTGCATTAGGAGGCGATTCTATCCGCAGCATTCAGGTGCAGTCTTTAGCTCAAAAACAAGGCTTGGGCTTCTCCTTGCAACAACTGTTCCAGCATCCAACGATTGAGGCGATCGTTCGGGAGATCGAAGCAACAGAATTTAAAGAATTAGAACCTTCAAAAAGTCAAGCTTTCAGTTTTATTTTACCAGCAGACAAACAGCAAATACCTGATAATGTAGAGGATGCCTATCCCTTAACTGCCCTTCAGATGGGCATGATTTTTCACAGCGAGTACAGCCAGGAAAGCGCTATCTATCACGATATCTTTAGCTTTCACCTAAAAGCTCCTCTCGAAATTCAGGTTTTGCAGGCAGCGATAGAGTATTTGGTAAAGCGTCACCCCGTGCTGCGGACTTCATTTCAGTTAACTGGTTTCAGCGAACCCCTGCAATTGGTTCATCAAAAAGTTGAAATTCCCTTGCAGGTGGAAGATTTGCGCCACCTCTCCAATTCCCAGCAAGAAGCGGCTTTAAATGCTTGGCTTGAAGGAGAAAGAAATCGGCATTTTGATTGGAAAACTCCTCCTTTGATGCTGTTCCAGATTCACCGCTATACTCAGAAGACTTTTCAGCTAACTTTTGCATTTCATCACGTGATTCTCGATGGATGGAGTGTGGGGTTGGTGTTGACAGAGTTGTTTCAGCAATATTTTTTACTGCTGGGGAAAACAGGCGGTTCTGCCACTCCGCTACCTCAAAGCGCGTTCCGGGATTTTGTGGCGATGGAGCGATCGAGCGTTGCATCTGAGGAACACCAGCGCTTTTGGAAGGAAAAGTTAAGCGACTGCACGATCGCGGTGCTGCCGCGCTGGCAAAAAAACCCGCGCGAGGCGAGAATCCGGCAAATTTGCACCCACAATGTGGCGATTGGGCCGGAAATTTCCGAAGGGCTCAAACAGCTAGCCAATAGGGCCGGAGTTCCTCTTAAAAGCGTTTTGTTAGCTGCTCATTTGCGCGTTTTAAGCCTGCTATGCGGACAGTCAGACGTGCTGACAGGTTTCGTGGCGAACGGACGCCCTGAAGAGACAGATGGAGAGCGAATTTGCGGACTTTTTCTGAATACTCTACCATTTCGCTTGCAACTATCCGGCGGTACTTGGATAGATTTGGTGCAGCAGGTTTTTGAGGCGGAGCGAGAATTGCTGCCTTATCGGCGTTATCCGCTGGCAGAAATACAGAGAGATTTGGGCGGTCAGCCGTTGTTCGAGACAGCGTTTAACTACGTTAATATTCACGTTTATCAGGCCGTGCAAACCCTAGAAAATCTTGAAGTTCTAGGGGGAAAGTTTTTACTAGAAACGAATTTTCCTTTATTTGTCGAATTCAGCCTAGATGCTTTGTCCGCGAAAGTACATTTGTCTCTGGAATACGACAGTGCAGAGTTTTGCGACGAACAGGTTGAGGCAATGGGAGGTTATTACGCCCGAACCCTAGAAGCGATCGCGCGCGAGTCATCCGAGCGTTACGAGTTGCGCTCGCTTCTTTCCGAGCGAGAGCAACGTCAGTTGTTGATAAAGTGGAATGACACCCAAGCGGATTACCCCAAAAATTCCTCAATTCACGAATTATTTGCAGCGCAAACAGAGCGAACCCCAGATGCAGTGGCTGCAATTTGCGAAAATGAACAATTGACTTACCGCGAATTGAATGCCAAAGCCAACCAAATCGCGCATTACCTGCAATCTCTAGGCGTAAAACCCGAAGTTTTGGTGGGAATTTGCTTAGAGCGATCGCTGGAAATGCTGGTGGCCATTTTGGGCATTTTAAAAGTCGGTGCCGCTTACGTTCCTCTCGATCCTGCTTATCCCCAAGAACGCCGATCCTTCATGCTGGCCGACGCAAAAGTTCCGGTGCTTTTGACTCAAAAAAACCTCCTAGAAACCCTCCCCGAACACAGCGCTAAAGTCGTCTGTATCGACGCCGAATGTCAGGAAATTTCTCGGCAGAGCGATCGCAACCCTGCTGTTAAAGTGGAAGCCGATCGCCTCGCTTACGTCCTCTACACTTCCGGCTCGACAGGCACTCCCAAAGGCGTACTCGGTACCCACCGAGGCACAGTCAATCGCTGTTTTTGGAACCCCTACCCTTTTATCGAAGAAGATATTTGCTGTCAAAAAACGTCCTTAAATTTTGTCGATTCGGTTTGGGAAATCTTTGGTCCTTTGCTGCATGGGTTGCCAACAGTGATTATTCCCGATCGATCCGTCAAAGATATTAACCAATTCCTTCAAACCTTATCAAAGCAAAATGTAACCCGACTGGTGCTGGTTCCTTCTTTGTTGCGCGCTCTCTTAAATTCCTTCCCTGATTTAGACAGCCGTTTGCCTCAATTAAAGTATTGGATTTGCAGCGGAGAAACTCTGCCGATGGAACTTTGCCAGCAATTTCGAGAGCAGATGCCCCAACGGGTATTAATCAATCTTTATGGCTCTTCTGAAGTAGCTGCGGACGTGACGTGGTACGATGCAACTCACTGTGTCGAGAAAGTGCCAATCGGTCGCCCGATCGCCAACACGCAAATTTATCTGCTCGATCGCAATTTGCAACCAGTTCCGATCGGAAGTCCCGGCGAGATTTACGTCGGCGGCGATGGATTGGCACAGGGCTACTTAAACCGCCCCGACTTAACCTCCGAAAAATTCATTTCTAACCCGTTTGGGCAAGAAAAATTAGATTTTCTCGGTAATTCTCATCAAAAAGTTTTGTTCAAAACAGGCGATATCGGTTGTTACCTGCCGGATGGTAATATAGAATTTCTGGGCCGTGGCGATTGCCAAGTAAAAATTCGCGGTTTCCGCATCGAACTCGGAGAAATAGAGGCAGCACTTTCTCAACATTCTTCTGTGTCCACTGCTGCTGTTTTGCTTCAGGAAAATGCACCGGGCAGTCAGCGCCTAGTCGCTTACTTAGTTCCTAACCCAGGGTTCAGAAATCAGTACCCAGAAGTTATTTCCGAACTGCGTTCATTCTTGAAGCACAAACTGCCCGATTACATGGTGCCTTCAGCTTTTGTGCTATTAGATGCGCTGCCACTAACCCCCAACGGAAAAATTGACCGCCTCGCCTTATCTCAAAAGTGCGATTACGTTTCTGATGAAACAGTCTTCAATGAGCCACAAACGCCCACAGAGGAAGCAATTGCTGAGATTTGGACTGCTCTTTTAGGGCTAGAAAAAGTAGGAACTAACCAAAACTTTTTTGACCTCGGCGGTCACTCTCTGATGGCAACACAGTTAATATCGCGAGTGAGATCGTGCTTTGGGGTAGAGTTAGCGCTGTGCGATTTTTTTGGCGCTCCCACCATTCAGAATTTAGCTGAACTGGTTGAGGAAGAAATTTTGGCAAACGCCGATGCTAACCAGATAGATGAATTGCTCGATCTCTTAGAAAAGAGTGATGGAGAGTCAGCACAAACTGTGATGCTGACTGAGTAAATATCGGCTTGGTAAAAAAGCACAAAAAGACCTTTTCTCCTTAAGGCTTTCTTGGGGGACAGGAGATAAAAAACGCCCATTTAACAGGATTGATTCGGATGAGTAAACTAACAGTAAAAGCCAAAGATTCTCAAGATGTAATGCAGCCCTTAAAAGCCTCTGTTACCCCACTTGAAGAAAAGTTAATGGAGCTATTCAGTGCCTCAGAAAAGTCGTTTTTGGCTGAGGAAGCAATGGAGGAGCGAATTTCTGCCCTTGTGCAAGACTTTTTGTACGCAAAAACCGCTAGTACAGATTTTGACTTAGAGTTAATTATTCAGGAGTTTAGGGAAAACAAAATTCCCGCCCTTCCTACAGATGTGGGGAATTATATCGATGATTTAGCCCAAACCCTCGTTGCCCATTCCATTCACACCTCTTCCCCCCGATATATCGGTCACATGACGAGCGCGCTTCCCTATTTTGTGCGCCCGATTGGGAAGCTTTTAACGGCGATGAATCAAAATTTAGTCAAGATGGAAACTGCCAAAGTTTTAAGCCCCTGCGAGCGCCAGACTTTGGCAATGATGCACCGATTAATTTACGATTTTTCTGAGGATTTTTATAACCAGCACATTCAAAAAAGTGATAGCACGCTCGGTATCATGGTAACGGGCGGCACCCTAGCTAATATCACAGCCCTGTGGTGCGCTCGCAACGCTTCTTTAGGGCCAAAAAATAACTTTAGTGGCATTGAAAAAGAAGGTTTGCACGCAGCTTTAGAGTTTTACGGCTACAAGGGAGCTGTTATTATCGGCTCTCGTTTGATGCACTACTCTTTTGAAAAGGCTGCCGGTTTATTAGGCATTGGCGATCGCAGTCTCCTAAAAGTCCCCACCGATGCCAATCACCGCATGGATTTGGCAGCGCTGCGCCAAACTGTAGCCGAATGCCGCGATCGCAATCTGCACATTCTGGCAATTATCGGTGTTGCAGGCAGCACCGATTCGGGAAGTATCGATCCGCTTCCAGAAATAGCGGCGATCGCGCAAGAAGCAAACGCTCACTTTCACGTCGATGCCGCTTGGGGCGGCCCCGTGCTTTTTTCCGAACGTCACCGGCACAAATTCGCAGGCATTGAACTAGCAGATTCCGTCACCATAGATGGACACAAACAAATGTATTTGCCAATGGGAATCGGTATGGTTTTATTCCGCAATCCCCAAAGCGCCAAAGTTATTGAAAAACACGCGCCCTACACGGTGCGAAAAGATTCCATCGATCTAGGCAAGCGCTCTCTCGAAGGCTCTCGACCAGGTGCGAGTTTGTTCTTGCAAGCAGCGTTGAATATCATCGGCCATCAAGGCTATGAGTTTTTGATAGATTCAGGCATCCATAAAACGCAGCACTTGGCTAATTTAATTCTGGAAAATCCAGCATTTGAATTGCTGCTAGAACCAGAAATTAATATTCTTTTATACCGCTACATTCCAGAAACATTCAGGGAACAAGCAGCCAAAAAACAACTAGCCGAAGCAGACAACCACTTCATTAATCAATTTAACGAGCACCTTCAGGAAGTCCAGCGGCGAGCCGGTCAAACCTTCGTATCGCGAACAACCGTGCAAAACACCTGTTATGGCAAAACCATTCCCATTGTTGCTTTTCGAGTCGTCCTTGCCAACCCCCTCACCACTGAAGCAGATATCAACGTTGTTTTAAACGACCAGCTAAACATAGCAGCAAAGCTTTCCTTAACTATCACAAACAGCGACCACTGCGAGGAGGTGAATCATGATGTCTACTAATCGTTCAGAACGACTGAAAAACCTCTCGCCCCAGAAGCGAGCGCTCCTCCTCAAAGCATTAGGCAAAGAGGCAGTACAGGCTGAGCAATCTAAGCGTATTCCCAGGCGATCGCAGCAAAATCCTGCTCCCCTTTCTTTTGCCCAGCAACGGCTGTGGTTTCTCGATCGATTGTCTCCCGAAAACCCTGCCTATAACCTTCCTGCTGCTGTGCGTTTGCAAGGGCAATTGAATTTGTCGGCACTGCAGCAAACACTCAATGAAATTGTCCGGCGTCACGAAGTTTTACGAACTGCTATTGCAGAAGTGGACGGGCAACCTGTTCAAGTGATTTCTCCTTCATTGGATTTCGCTTTGTCGGTGGTAAACTTGCGACATTTACCAGAAACTGAGCAGCAAGCTGAAATAAAGCAGCGTACTCTTGAAGAAGCTCAACGCCCCTTTGACTTAACGCGATCGCCCTTACTGCGGGGCACTTTGCTGCAACTTGGTTCGGCAGAATATGTGTTGCTTCTGACGATACACCACATTATTTCTGATGGTTGGTCTATGGGCGTGTTGGTGCGAGAAGTGGCCGCACTTTATGAAGCTTTTTCCACTGACAAACCCTCTCCGCTGCCTGAACTTCCCTTACAGTATGCCGACTTCGCCAGTTGGCAGCGGCAGCATTTCCAGGGAGAGAAATTAGAAAAACAGCTCGCTTATTGGAAACAGCAATTGGGAGGCACTTTAGCTGTGCTGTCAACAGATAAGCAGCGCTCTCCCGTGCAAACTTTCCGAGGGTCGCAGCAATCTTTTGTTATTTCTGCTTCTTTAACTGAAAGGCTGAAAACGCTCGCTCAGCAACAAGATGTCACCCTATTTATGACCTTGTTGGCAGCATTTCAATCCTTGCTATACTGCCAAATAAAGCAGGATAACCTTGCTATTGGCTCTCCTATTGCCAACCGCAACCTCCTCGAATTAGAGGAAATAATTGGATTTTTTGTCAATACTTTAGTCCTGCGAATTGACACGGCAGGTAATCCAACTTTCCGCGAACTACTCGGTCGAACGCGCGAGGTAGCGTTAGCAGCTTACGCTCACCCCGATGTCCCTTTTGAAAAGCTCGTCGTGGAATTGCAGACAGAGCGAAATCTCAGCTATAACCCGCTGTTTCAAGTGTGGTTTGTACTCCAGAATGCACCCATGCCACCCCTGGAGTTAGCAGGTTTGACCTTGAGCATTCTGGAATTCGATGTCGGTATGTCGAGACACGACTTAAGCCTCACTCTCTGGGAGGCTTCAGAAGGAATCCAAGGCTTATTTGATTACAAAACCGACTTATTTGAGGCTGCGACTATTGCCCGAATCGTGAGAGGTTGGGAAACTCTTCTCAACCAAGTGGTTGCCCAGCCAGATATCAGGATCGACGACTTGGCAGAAATTATTGCCGAAGCAGAAAGGCAGCACAAAATCGAGCAGGAAAAACAAATTAATCTTTCTGGACTTCAAAAATTAAAAAGGGCTAAACGCCAAGTTATGAAAAGTGTGAAGTGATGGATCTATCTTTCATGTTTTCTTGAAAAAAAAGGATAAAATTTTCACCCAATTTGCCAAAATCATGACAAATACAGAAACAAAAAATCTCAATTCCCAAAAGTTAGGAGCAGTTAGGCGAAAAGCCGTCAGCCTGTCCTCAGAGGAATTAGTCAAAACCGCCTACCTCCAGCCCGAAAACTTTCTACCTCTAGTTGTTCAGCCCACAGTAGAAAAATTAAATCTCGCGGGTTGGGCTGCGAACAATCGCTCATCAATTGAAACGCAGTTATGCAAGCACGGAGGAATACTTTTTCGAGGCTTTGAAGTCGGCGGGGTGAATGGTTTCGAGCAGTTTATTCAAAATCTTGCTGGCGACTTGTTGGAATATTCTTTTCGCTCAACTCCCCGTAGCCAAGTGAGCGGAAATATCTACACTTCCACCGAGTATCCTGCCGAGCAATTCATCCCACTGCACAATGAAATGGCTTATTCTCGAAATTGGCCGCTGAAAATCGCTTTTTTCTGCGTCAAGAAAGCTGAACAGGGAGGAGAAACCCCGATTGCTAACAGCCGCAAAGTGTTTGAAAGCTTGGATTCAAAGATTAGAGAAAAGTTTGCCCAAAAAAAGGTTATGTATGTGCGAAATTACGGCGGTGGCGTAGATTTACCCTGGCAAAATGTCTTCAATACTGATAGCAAAATTGAGGTAGAA
The DNA here is from genome assembly GCF_036700785.1 of Microcoleus sp. S28C3. Taxonomy (NCBI): domain Bacteria; kingdom Bacillati; phylum Cyanobacteriota; class Cyanophyceae; order Oscillatoriales; family Microcoleaceae; genus Microcoleus; species Microcoleus sp. S28C3. Next base: position 52,571 of record NZ_JAUBPO010000022.1, read on the forward strand.
GAGTATTGCCAAAAAGCGGGAATTGAGTTAGAATGGAAAAGTGACGATCGCTTGAGAACTCGCCAAATATGTCAAGCTGTCGCTCAGCACCCAAAAACCCACGAAATGGTGTGGTTTAATCAAGCTCACCTATTCCACATTTCCAATCTCGAACCCGTCGTTCGCAAAGAGCTTTTAACTTCTTTTAAGCAGGAAGATTTACCCCGCAATGCTTATTACGGCGATGGCTCGCCCATTGAAGATTTTATATTAGACGAAATTCGTCGCTGCTATCAGCAAGAAACAATTGTTTTCCTTTGGGAAGAAGGAGATGTCTTGCTGCTAGATAATATGCTAGCCGCGCACGGACGCACCCCATTTTCTGGTTCGCGTCGAGTTGTTGTCGGGATGGCAGAACCGTTTAGCTGTCAAGACATTTAGACCCATGAAAGGAACAGTAGATATGCAAAAGGAAACAATCGAAGGGTTTAGACTTTCTCCACAGCAACGGCACCTGTGGGAATTACAGCAAAATAAGCGCCAACAGACCTATCGCGTTCGAGGTGAAATTTTAATTACAGGAAACCTCGATCGAGAGATTCTTAAAAAGGCGCTGCAAAATGTCGTGAATCGGCACGAAATTCTGCGTACTAGCTTTCACTGCTTGCCTGGGATGACACTACCCCTGCAAGCGATCGCCAGCACAGGTGAAGTTCCTATCTCGGAATACAATCTAAGCGGTTTGTATCCTGAAGAACAAGAAGCTAAAATCGCAGCGCTTTTTCAGCAACTAAGTCTGCTTCCTTTTGATTTTGAGCGCGGCCCACTTTGGCACATCTCTTTAGTCACTCTGGCGCAAAACAAGCACCTATTGTTGGCGAACTTCTCTGCCTTAATTGCAGATAGCGTCACCCTGAAAAATTTTACCCGCGAACTCAGTCTTTCCTACTCAGCCTTTGCGTGCCGTGAAGAACAAGCCGATGAGCCAATGCAATATGCCGATATTGCTGAGTGGCAAAATGAGTTACTCGAATCAGAAGAAACGGCAATCGGCCAAGAATACTGGCGAAAGCTGAACATTGAATCTGGGGATTTATTAACGCTTCCTTGGGAAAATAAGAATTCCAAAGCAGAATTTCAGCCGCTAGTAGAAAGGGTGGAAATTCGGGGTGATTTGTTGAACAGCCTAGAAGCGATCGCCCCAAAGCACAAAAGCGATATTTCTGCCTTCCTGCTGACTTGCTGGCAAATTCTCATTTGGCGGCTTACCAGAGAGCCAAACCCGATAATCGGCGTAGCGATTGACGGCAGAAAATATGAAGAATTAGAACACTCTCTGGGGCTGCTGTGCAAATACTTACCCCTACAGTGCCCAGTGCAAGACGAGTTGACTTTCTCACAAGTGAGGCAGCAAGTTGAGCTTAATCTCAACGAGATGTACAACTGGCAAGAATATTTTAGCTGGGAAGAAAGCTTAGAAAATGAAAAAAGCAGCAGCTTTTGGCCAGTCTGCTTTGAGTTCCAAGAAGAGCCTAAGAACTATGATAATTCAGACGTTTCATTTTCCCTTGTTCGGCAAGATGCGTGCCTACAGCCATTCAAACTCAAGCTCTCCTGCCTCCGCCTGTGCAATTCCCTAAGCGCTGAATTTCACTACGATTCCGCTTTATTTGGTGCGGCAGATATAAAGCGCTTGTCAGAACACTTTCAGGCGCTCTTAGAAAGCACAGTCAAAAATCCAGAAGTCGCTATCAGTCTGGTAGACATACTGAGCGATCGCGATCGGCTGCAACTTCTCATTGACTTTAACCAAACTCAAAAAGATCATCCGAAAAATAAATGCGTTCATCAGCTTTTTGAAGAACAAGCAGAACGCAACCCAGACAGCATTGCCGTCGTGTTTGAAAGTGAACAAATCACCTACCGAGAACTCAACGATCGCGCCAATCAACTCGCCCATCACCTGCAAAACTTGGGAGTTGAACCAGAGGTAGTTGTTGGCATTTGCCTCGATCGCTCCTTAGAAACAATCGTAGGAATGCTGGGCATTCTCAAAGCAGGTGCCGCGTATTTACCCATAGACCCGGCAACCCCAGCAGATCGCAAGGCACTCATGCTAGAAGATGCCCGAGTTCAGGTGCTGATAACGCAACAGCGACTCGCTGAAAGCTTGCCGAAAACTCAGGTAAATATTGTTTGCATCGATACAGACATTCCCGCTGTTTCTGCCTCTTACACGCCTCGCGCTTCTTCTGACAATTTAGCTTACGTCATCTATACTTCCGGTTCCACTGGCACGCCCAAGGGAGTAGCGATCGAACACGGGCAACTGCTCAATTACCTACACAGTATTCAGGAAAAGTTAAACCTGCCATCAGGTGCTAGTTTCGCCACCGTTTCTACCTTCGCGGCAGACTTGGGCAATACAGCGATTTTCCCGGCACTTTGTTCGGGTGGATGCCTCCATATAGTATCCCAAGAACGCGCCACCGATCCAGAAGCGCTGGGTGAATATTTCCGCCGCCATTCTATCGATTGCCTCAAGATTGTTCCCTCGCACCTTGCTGCTCTTTTAACTTCTTCTCAAGCCGAGTCTATTTTGCCACGAAGACGGCTAATTTTAGGCGGTGAAGCTGCAAGCTGGGAATTGATTGAAGAAATTCGTAAAATCAATCCAGATTGCATTATTTTCAATCACTACGGGCCAACAGAAGCGACGGTGGGCGTACTAACCTATCAAGTGTATGGCGAGGAATTGAAAGGAATTTCCGAGACAGTTCCACTCGGCAGACCAATAGCAAATACCCAGATTTATCTACTGGATTCCCATTTGCAGCCAGTGCCAGTAGGCGTGCCCGGGGAACTGCACATCGGCGGCAGCAGTCTGGCGCGGGGCTATCTCAACCGCCCCGAATTGACGGCAGAAAAATTTATTCCGAACCCATTCGGTGCGCCTGAAGCACATCTTTATAAAACGGGTGATTTGGCTCGTTATTTGCCAGACGGAAACATCGAATTCATCGGGCGAATTGACCACCAAGTAAAAATCCGGGGCTTCCGCATTGAATTGGGAGAAATTGAGGCAGCGTTAGGGCAGCATCCAGATATCGCGCAGGCTGTAGTGGTGGCGCGGGAAGATGCGCCTGGTGAAAAGCGCCTCGTGGCTTATTTTGTTTCTAATCAGAAACAAGCACCAAACAGCAGCGAAATTCGCCGTTTTTTAGCGACAAAATTGCCTGAGTACATGGTGCCTTGGGCTTTTGTAACCCTCAAAAGTTTGCCTTTAACTCCTAATGGAAAGGTAGACCGGCGATCGCTCCCAGAACCCGACAGTGCCAGAGCGAAATTAGAAGGAACTTTCGCAGCACCTCGCACGCCTGCCGAGGAAACAATCGCCCAGATTTGGGGGCAACTGCTAGAGGTCGAAAAAGTAGGAATTTACGATAACTTTTTCGAGTTAGGCGGAGATTCGATATCCAGTATTCGCATCGTCGCCAAAATCAATCAAGCCGGCTTGCGCGTGACGCCCAAACAACTGTTTGAGTGTCCCACTGTGGCGGAGCTTGCAGCCGTTGCAGGCACAATTGAGACGGCAGAAAAACTACTGCCTATTCTCCCAATACAGCAGGAATTTTTAGAAGAAAAAATTTCCGGTAAATGCCAGAGCTTTTTATTTAAAACAGACTCGGCAATCGCTCCTGAACTATGGCAGCAAGCAGTGCAAAAATTGCTCGATCGCCACGACATTCTTCGCCTGCAATTTCTCCATACAGAATCGGGCTGGCAGCAAATGTACGGTAGTTTAGAGGAAATTCAAACAGAACCTTTCTCATACATCGATTTATCGGCGTTGCCAGTAAGCGAACGAGAAATGACTTTAGAACGAACAGCAGCCGAACTCAAAGAAAGTTTGAATCCAGTCGAGGGAATTCTCTGGCGAGTCGCTTTGTTTAACCAGGGAAACGATCGCCCCAACAGCCTGCTATTAACGATTCATCAACTGGTGGCAGATAGCGTTTCTTGGCAAATTTTGCTAGAGGAACTTTTCTCGGCGATCGCGCAGTTGAGTCAGGGGCAATCCATAGAATTACCGCCCACAACAGCAACTTTTAAACGGTGGTCAGAATTTCTGCAAGAGTACGCCAAATCGCCACAAATTCAGCAAGAGCGAGATTACTGGCTCGCTGCGCGTCAAGAAGTCTCAAAACTACTGCCTGTTGATTCTCCAAGCAACGATCGGGCAAACGCTGTATTAGTTTTGCTCGATGTTGAAGAAACTCGCACTTTACTGCAAAAAGTGCCAGCAGCTTATGGAACCCAAACGAGCGAAGTATTGCTGACTGCATTGGTGCAAACTTTTAATCAATGGACGAAAGCGGATTCCTTGCTGGTGGATTTGGAGGCTTCGGGGCGAGAAATTTTTGCCAAAGATATCGATTTGTCGCGCACGATCGGCTGCTTTGCGGCGATTTTTCCGGTGCAGCTCATTCTCAAGGGAATCTCTGGGCCTGGGGAAGCTTTAAAGGCGATTAAAGAGCAGGTGCGGGGCGTACCCAATCGAGGTGCTGGCTTTGGGGTACTGCGCTATTTGGGCGATGGCGCAGAAGTAGCGGCGCACCTGCAAGCCTTGGAGCGATCGCAGGTTAGATTTAACTACCGCGAGCAATTCGATCCAATTGTCCCTGAATCTTTTGCGTTTGAGCTAGTTGAAAGCGCGAGCAGCAGCCTGCTAGGAAATCGGCGCTATCCGATCGAAATTGACTCCGGCGTGCGAGAAAATAGGCTGCAACTAGAGTGGAGGTATAGCGAAGCAGCCTACCGGCGAACCACCATCGAAAAACTAGCTAAAGATTTTGTGGCTAATTTGCGATCGCTTGCTGCCCACTGTCAGTCTGTCGAAGCAGGAACCTACACGCCTTCTGACTTCCCAAAAGCAAATTTGAGTCAAAAAGATCTCGATCGCTTCTTAGCGAAAATCAACCAACGCAGGTAAACATTCATGAAAGTAGAAAACATTGAGGATATTTACGAACTTTCGCCGATTCAGAAAGGCATTCTCTTTCATAGCTTATTCGCTCCGGAATTGGGACTGTATTTTTTCCAAATGCCCTTTGTGTTGCGGGGAAATCTCAACGTTGAGGCTTTCTCTAGCGCTTGGGAGCAAGTAGCGAACCGGCACGCGAGTTTGCGGACAGGCTTTTTCTGGCAAGATATCAACAAACCGTTACAAGTTGTATATCAGCAAGTAACAGTTCCCTTAGAGCAATACGACTGGCGGGGGCTAAATCCTGCGGAACAGGAGGAGCAATTAAATACTTTTCTGGATAGCGATCGCGCCTTAGGGTTCGACCTTTCCCAAGAGTGTTTGATGCGCCTGACTTTGTTTCGCCTCGCTGACAACTGTTACCAATTTATTTGGAGCAGACATTTTATTGTGATGGATGGGTGGTCAATCCCCACGATCCTCGCCGAAGTGCTTCAAATTTACGAGGCGATTTGTGACGGGAAAAAGGTAGATTTAGCGCCCAGCATTCCCTACCGAGACTACATCGAATGGTTGCAAAAACAAGACGTAGCGAAAGCCCAGACGTACTGGCGGCAGGCGCTCGGAGAATTGCGATCGCCTACTTCCCTCAACAATCTAGATGCTAGCAGCGCCTTCAATTCAGAGGAAAAATACGACGAACAGAGAATCTATTTATCGCCAGAAACTACAGCAGCGCTGCAATCTTTTTCGCGGCAGCACCAGCTTACATTAAGTACGATCTTTCAGGGAGCGTGGGCAATTCTCCTTAGTTACTACAGCGGCGATCGCAAAGTCGTCTACGGATGTACGGTGGCGGGACGCCCAGTAGAATTACTACAAGACGAGCCGCTAATTGGGCTATTTGTTAACAGCTTGCCCGTATGGATCGAGGTAGCTTCTGACCAATCTCTGCTAGTTTGGCTGAGGCAGCTTCAAGAACAATTACTGGAAATGCGCCAGTACGAGTGGAGTCCGCTAGTTGATATTCAAGGGTGGAGTCAAGTGCCGCGAAGCAGGCCTTTGTTCGAGAGTATCTTGGTGTATGAAAACGCGCCTGTGGATTCACTCTTGGAAAAATGGGAAGGCCGTCTAGAAATCTCGAACTCGACGATTTTCTTCAATGCGCCGAATTTTTACAAAACTAACTATCCCCTGACTGTTGCCGTGTATCCGGATCTAAAGTTCTGCATCGGCATCAATTACGATTTCCGCCGCTTCGAGCTAGCCACAATTACTCACATTCTGGAGGATTTCGAGAGATTGATTCAGGGCATCTTGGCGCAACCAAACGCGCTCCTGAAGGACTTGCTGTTGCCGATAGATCGCGAGTATCCCATGACGTTAAGTCTGGAAAAAGAAGTAACGTTTAGTTTTGAATTGTCCGCCGCGTAACTAACAAATTAACTAGAGTGAGAAAGTTGCCATGCATCGCATCGCCCTACAAAAGCCAAGTCAGTCAGCAAATATTTTTGAAAGTCGCGAGTCTAATGTCAGAAGCTACTGCCGAAATTTTCCCGATATATTCCATCGGGCAAAAGATTCTATCATATATTCCGAAACAGGAGCGGAATATATCGATTTTTTAGCAGGCGCAGGGGCGCTGAATTACGGACACAACAATGACTATATCAAGCATAAAGTAATAGCGTATCTGGAATCGGACGCGATCGCGCACGGATTAGATATGCACACCTCAGCCAAAAAAGAATTTTTAGAAAAATTCTTTTCGTTTGTCTTAGAACCGAAAAAGCTGGATTATAAAGTTCAGTTTTGCGGCCCAACGGGAACGAATGCCGTTGAAGCAGCTTTGAAATTAGCCAGAAAAATCAAGAAAAGACCGGGCATTTTCTCATTCATGGGAGCCTATCACGGCATGACGTTAGGCAGTTTAGCTGCGACTGGCAATCTCGCAGCGAGAGCGGGGGCAGGCGTAACCTCAAATAACGTCACTTTTATGCCCTATCCCTATGGGTTCATGGAAAGTTTTAATACTATCGGTTATATCGAAGCAGTCCTAAATGATGTCAATTCTGGAATCGAAAAACCAGCGGCAATTATTTTTGAAACGGTGCAAGCTGAAGGCGGAGTAATTGTCGCGCCCGTCGAGTGGATGCAACAACTCAGAGACTTGTGCGATCGCCACGACATTTTATTAATTTGCGACGACATTCAAGTGGGTTGCGGGCGGACAGGGCCATTCTTCTCATTTGAAAGAGCTAATATCGTTCCCGATCTGGTAATCCTCTCCAAATCGATCAGCGGTTACGGCTTTCCGATGTCGCTTTTGTTAATTAAACCTGAGTTGGATATTTGGGAACCGGGCGAACATACGGGTACATTTCGGGGAAATCAACTCGCTTTCGTAGGAGCTGCCGCTGCTCTAGAGTATCGAGAAAATATCCGCCTTGAACCCGAAGTACAAGTGAAAGAGTTTTTGTTAAAAAAATTCCTCGCCGAAGAAATCGCCCCCATCAGCGAAAAAATAGAGATCCGAGGAATTGGTTTAATTTGGGGCATTGATTTGGTAAAGTTTGGCGGTGCCAGTTTTGCTAAAAAGGTCACTTCGCGGTGTTTCGAGTTGGGATTAATCGTCGAAAGAGTTGGGAGAAATGATACCGCGATCAAAATCTTGCCCCCGCTAACTATAGAATGGCCGATTTTGAAAAAAGGCTGCCTGATTCTCAAACAAGCCTTGTCCGATTGCTTGAATTCCTAATTGCCATAACTTTTTCCAATTTTTTTAATAATGTGAGGAGACGATCGATGATAGCCGTAGCCAATCAAATCAGGCCGCTTACCCCCATTTCTGATAACTTGTTGTCTCAACAAATTTATTGGTTAAACAAGCTATCCGGGGAACTGCCGGAGACAACTTTGATAGCCGATTATGTAAGACCTGTGCTAGATAGCGGTCAAGAGCGAGAGGTCGCATTTGAACTGTCGAGCCAACTGTCTGAAACGATTTTTAAGTGGGCGAAAAAATCCGATTTGTCAATTTATCTAATTCTCCTCGCTACCGCTAAAATACTGCTCCACAAATATACGAGCAATAGGGATGTTATTGTCGGCTCGCCGGTTTATAACCCAGAAAAAAGCGATCGCTTAATTAATCCAGTGGTTCCGCTGCGCTCCACTGTAACTCCTCAACTGACTTTTAAAGAGTTTCTGCTGCAACTCAAAGATACTGCGATCGCTGCATACAGCCACCAAAATTATCCGTTTGCAGAATTAGTGCGGTTGTTAAAACTTCCTGATAATCAGAGTCGCTGTCCAATTTTTGACGTAGCGGTTTTATGGGAAAACATTCACTCTGCAAGCGATCTAGCGGAACTCGGCAATGATTTAACAATTGCTTTGAAAGTCGATGGCAATCGGATTGTCGGCAAAATTGAGTACAGCGGCTTGCTTTTCAAAGATGAAACCATCAGAAGACTGACGGCACACTATGTCAATCTTTTGGAAAACGTCACCAACAACATTCACCTGAAAATTGCGGATCTTAGTTTTTTAAGCAAATCGGAAATCCGCCAGCTCTTAGAAAATTTTAACGACAATGCTAGAGAGTATCCTGTCGAGCGAACGATTCACGAGTTATTTGAAAGCCAAGTCGAAAAAACGCCCGATCGCATAGCTGTTGTTTTTGAAGAAACTCAGTTAACTTATCGCGAACTGAACGCCAAAGCGAATCAACTCGCCAGATTTTTGCAAAGTTTAGGAGTCAAAAATCGACAACTGGTCGGAATTCTGCAAAAACGGAGTCCGAATTTTCTCATCGCTATTCTCGCTATTTTAAAAGCGGGGGGAGTATACGTTCCCATTGACAGCACTTATCCTGCTGAGAGAATTCGCTATATGCTTTCTCACAGCGAAGTGCCGATTCTCTTAACAGACGCTTCATTTTTAGAGATTTTGGCAAGCCAAATCGAGTATTGCCCTCAGTTAAAATATTTGGCTTGTTTAGATGTCAAGCCGGAGGGCGCGGCGAGCTCCGCCGCCGAGGTTCAGATATGCGATCGCCGCGATTTCGATAAACTGCCTGCAGCCAATTTAGAAACTAGCAATTGCGGAACCGATCCAGCTTACGCAATTTATACCTCCGGTTCCACCGGATTGCCCAAGGCAGCTATTATCCGACACGGCGGCGCGCTCAATCACATTTACGCCCAATTTGAGGCGCTGGGATTGACTGAAGAATTTGCTTTTTTGCAAAGCGCTCCCGCTTCATCGGATATTTCGGTTTGGCAATTTTTAGCGCCTCTTTTAATTGGCGGAAAAACCGTAATTGCCGACGCGGAAACAATTTACAATCCAGAAAAATTGTTTGAAGTCATTCAAAAACAAAAATTAACCCTCGTCGAACTCGTTCCCACCGTTGTCCGAGGATTGACAGATTATCTTTCAAAATTCTCGCCGCAGCAACGAGCGTTCCCCAATTTAAAATGGATGATGGTAACGGGAGAATCCGTCTCGGTAGAGTTGGCGAATCAGTGGTTGCGCCTGTATCCCTCGATCGGCGTTGTCAATGCTTACGGCCCTACAGAAGCGGCTGACGATATTACGCAGGCAATTCTTGATAAACCTTTGCCGGAAAATCAGCGATCGCTATCCATTGGCCAACCCCTCGCCAATTTAAATCTTTACATCCTCGACTCTCAGATGAAGTTAGTGCCCGTCGGAGTGCCGGGAGAGATTTGCGTGTCGGGATTTGGCGTCGGCGAGGGCTATTGGAAAGATGAAAAGAATACTCAATTAAGCTTTGTTGAAAATCCCTTTCCAAATACAGCAAAACCGCTGCCAGGAATTGACAAAGATTTAATGTACAAAACCGGAGATTTAGGGCGGTGGCTTCCCGATGGAACGATCGAATTTCTAGGGCGCATCGATCGCCAGGTAAAAATTCGCGGTTTCCGCATCGAACTAGGAGAAATAGAGGCTGTATTGGAGCGACATCCAGCCGTGCGGGAGACGGCAGTTATCGTCAGGGAAGATAACCCCGGCAACAAGCGTCTAGTCGCCTATATCGCTGGGCACCAGGCAGAAAACAGTTTTTCAGAGTTTCAATCTTCGAGCCTGGCAGATGAGTTATGCGGCGATTTAAAACAAAAATTGCCGGAGTATATGGTGCCTTCAGCCTTCGTGCTGCTGGAGGCGCTGCCGCTTTTGCCCAACGGGAAGGTGGATCGCCGATCGCTGCCTGCACCGGAAAAAAGCGCGATCTCCGCGGTGCGATCGCCGATAGAGGAAATGGTTGCTGGCATCTGGACCGAAGTCTTAGGCATCGAGGGAATTGGCAGCGAGGATAACTTCTTTGAATTGGGAGGACATTCCCTATTAGCTACTCAGGCGATCGCGCGCCTGCGAGAAGCCTTTAAAATTGAATTGCCCCTGCGCGTCTTATTTGAATCGCCAACAGTGGCAAGTTTGAGCGATCGCATTTCCCAAATCAGCAGCAGCGAGCAAAAACTGGAAGCACCCCCCATCGATCGCGCACCGCGAGGTCCAGAATTGCCCCTTTCTTTCGCACAACAGCGGCTCTGGTTCCTCGATCGGTTGCAACCGGGCGATCCGGCTTACAATATCCCCGCAGCCGTGCGCTTGAAAGGTGCGATCGACGTGACAGCATTAGAGCGCAGTTTCCAAGCAGTTATCAATCGCCACGAAGCCTTGCGGACAACTTTTGGCGCGGTGGAAGGGCGGCCCATTCAATTGATAATTCCCGAACCTACTTTCGCGCTCTCACTTGTAGATTTGCAACACTTTCCTCAATCTCAGCGAGAAGCAGAAGCCATGCGGCTCGCCGCCGAGGAAGCGCGGCAACCTTTTGACCTAGCAAACTGGCCATTAATGCGAGTCACTTTGCTACAGTTAGGCGACACAGAATTTATCTTATTGCTAACCATCCATCACATCGTTGCAGATGGCTGGTCTCTCGGGGTACTCGTGCGGGAAATGGCAACGCTCTACGAAGCTTTTTGCACTGGCAAACCCTCCCCACTTCCCGAACTTTCAATCCAATACGCCGATTATGCCGTGTGGCAGCGAAACTGGCTCTCTGGGGAAGTTTTAGAAGAAAAACTTTCCTATTGGAAGCAACATTTAGGCAATCCCTTACCAGTGCTGCAACTGCCTGCCAAACAACCGCGCGCCGCTGTTTCTACCTATCGCGCTGCCCTTCAACCTTTCCAGCTTTCCCCAAACCTTTCCGCAGCGCTCAGCAAGCTGAGCCGCCAACAAAATGTCACCCTATTTATGACGTTGCTAGCTGCTCTTGAAACGCTGCTATATCGATCGACAAATCAGGATGACATGGTGGTTGGCACCGACCTCGCCAACCGCACCCAATTGGAAACAGAAGCTCTGATTGGTTTCTTTGTCAATATCTTGCTTTTGCGCGGCGATCTCAGCGGCAATCCTACTTTCATTGAATTGCTCGATCGCGTGCGCGAAGTCACCTTAAAAGCCTACGCTCACCAGGATTTACCATTCGACAAATTGGTGGAGGAATTGCGGCCCGATCGCAGCCTGAATCAAACACCGCTCTTTCAAGTCTTATTCGTCATGCAAAATATGCCCATGCCTGCTTTAGAGCTAGGCGGGTTAACTTTGACTCCCTTAGAACTTGACAGCGGAATTGCGAAATTTGATTTAGTTCTCTTCGTGGGAGAAACCGAGCAAGGAATTGCAGGCGCTTGGAAGTACAACGCTGACCTTTTCGAGGCCGCAGCCATCGAGCAAATGTCCAGCCGTTTTGAAACCTTACTCAACAGCATTGTGGCGCAGCCTGAGACTCGGTTAAATAACTTAGAAATTCTCACGGAAGTGGAAAAAGAACAACAAGCAATGCAAAAAGTCAAGCGCGAAAAGCTGAATTTTAGCAAGTTTAAGAGTGTTAAACCGAAAGTAGTCACTCTGCCAGACGGCGAGTTGATCAAAACCGAATTTCTCCAGCCTGGAGAACTATTCCCGCTAGTCATTAAACCCGCTGCCAGCGATGTCGATCTCATTGATTGGGCGAAAAACAACCGAACTTTGATCGAGACCAAATTGCAGCAACACGGTGCAATTTTGTTTCGAGGCTTCATCGAGCCCTTAGTTTCTACTTTCGAGCAGTTTGCCTTGGGGATTTGTCCGCAACTGTTCGGCGAGTACGGAGATTTGCCGCGCGAAGGAATCGGCGGAAAAGTTTACGGTTCGACCCCTTATCCCGCCGAGCAAACCATCTTTTTTCACAACGAAAGTTCGCACCTGCACCGCTGGCCAATGAAAATCTGGTTTTTCTGCGTTCAACCCGCGCAGTCAGGCGGCGAAACCCCGATCGTTGATTGCCGGAAAGTTTACCAGTTGCTCGACCCCAAACTCCGAGAAAAATTTGCCCAAAAGCAACTGATGTACGTCCGCAATTACACCGACGGACTCGATGTAAGCTGGCAAGAATTTTTCAAAACGGCTCATAAAACTGAGGTGGAACAATATTGCGGTCAAGCGGGGATAGAATTTGAGTGGAAAGACGGAAATAACCTCAGAACTCGCAAGCTGCGTCCGGCGATCGCCAAGCACCCCAAAACTGGAGAGATGGTATTTTTTAACCAACTTCCTTTGCACCACATTTCCTGCTTAGATCCGGCCGTCCGCAACTCCTTATTATCTGTCTTTGGAGAAGGAAACCTGCCTCGCAATGTTTATTACGGCGACGGCACTCCTATTGAAGACTCGGTAATGGCAGAAATTCAGGCCGTCTATCAGCAGGCAACAGTTAGTTTCCCTTGGGAATCAGGCGACATATTAATGTTAGATAATATGTTGGCTGCTCACAGCCGCAATCCATTTGTCGGGTCGCGAAAAATTGTGGTGGCGATGGGCGAAATGATCGGTGAAGCAGAGATTTAAAAGCTGACTTCTATCCCGCCAAATTCGGCTTTATCCGACTCTGCTAGGAATTGATAATTGCCAGGAGTCGCCACTTCAAAGCCTTTACCATAGTCTGTTTTAACGGACTCGATCTATTAGCCAGGGAGTTAATTCCCTGGCGCTCCTAAAACATAAATCAATATAACCAATGCAAACAATTAATGGATTTCGGCTTTCTCCTCAACAAAAATATATGTGGCTGTTGCAACAAGATAGTCCCGCTTATCGCGCTCAATGTGCGATTTCGATCCAGGGCAATCTCCAACCAAATGCCTTAAAAGAAGCGCTGCAAAAAGTCAGCGATCGCCACGAAATTCTGCGGACGAGCTTTCAGCGACGTTCTGGGATTAAATTTCCGATTCAAGTGATAAACGATCGCAGCTTAGTTTCCTGGCAGAGTGTTAATCTTGAATGCTTGACACCGCCAGAACAAGCGGCTAAACTCCTTGAAAATTTTCAAAACGAAAAGCGCTCAGCTTTCAACTTTGAACAAAATCCAATTTGGCGCTTATCCTTAATTTCTCTATCAGCAAACAGGCACATTTTGGTTGTCAGCCTGCCTTCCCTGTGCGCCGATTCCCGCACCCTCGAAAATCTAATTCGAGAAATTAGCCAGTGTTATGCAGCTTGCTTGCAAGGTGAGGAATTCGCCGACGAAGTGGTGCAATATGTCCAATATTCGGAATGGCAGAATGAATTGATTGAGGATGAAGAGGCGGCAGAGGGCAAAAAATATTGGACTGAGCGGGATTACTCGGCGCTAGCCAGTTTCAAATTGCCTTTTGAAAATAAAACAATCGGCGTTTCTGATGCCTTTGAACCCAAGTGTTTTGAGGTTAAAATAGAACCGAGCTTACTAGAAGAAATAGAAGCGATCGCCCGCCGCTACGATACATCAATCTCTGTTTTCTTTCTTGCTTGCTGGAAAACGTTGCTCTGGCGGTTGGCGGGAAAGGCAGAAATCATTGTTGGCACCGCCTTCGACAATCGCAAATATGAAGAATTAGAGCCAGCACTCGGTCTATTTGCCAAGTTTTTACCGCTTCGCAGCCAACTGCAAGAAAATTTTACCTTTCAGGAAGTTTGGCAGGAAATTCAGCAATCCGAAAGCGAGGCTTATAAATGGCAGGAATATTTCAACCGGGAAGATATAAACGGACCGGCTGGATTGCCATTTTGCTTTGAGTTCGAGGAACAAGTAGAAAAGTATGCGGTGGCTGGCGTAGATTTTTCGATTTACCAGCAATATGTCTGCGGCGATCGCTTCAAAGTTAAACTCTCCTGCGTGCGCCGAGAGGATGCTCTCATCGCTGAGTTTCACTACGATCCGGCATTGATAGGGGAACAAGCGATCGAATGTTTAGCAGAGCAATTCTACACCTTAATAAAAAGTGCAGCTAATCACCCAGAAACCGCTCTCGGCGAGTTGGAAATTCTGAGCGGCCGCGCCCGCCACCAAGTCTTAGTTGAGTTCAACCAAAAACAGAAAGATTACCCAAAAGACAAGTGCATTCACCAGCTATTTGAGCAACAAGTGGAGCGCGTACCAGATCGCCTTGCGGTTATCTGTGAAAATCAGCAACTCACTTACCGGGAACTCAACGACCGCGCCAACAAAATCGCTCATTACCTACAACAATTAGGAGTTAAATCCGAAGGATTAGTGGGAATTTGTGCTGAGCGATCGGTGGATGCGATCGCCGGAATGCTCGGCATTCTCAAAGCAGGCGGCGCGTACTTGCCACTCGATCCGGCCATGCCAAAAGAGCGCCTCGCCTTGATGTTGCAGGATGCCGAATTGGCAGTGATATTAACGCAACAACAGCTAATCGAAAACTTGCCAAAAACTCAGGCAAAAATCGTTTGCTTAGACGCAGAAATTCCCTCTGTCTCCCCCTCTCCCTCTCCTCCTGTCTCTCCTGAAAATTTAGCTTATGTCATTTATACTTCCGGTTCCACTGGCACGCCAAAGGGAGTGGCAATTGAACACCGATCGCTCGTCAATTACCTCTACAGCATTCAGGAACAGCTAAGCCTGCCATCAGGTGCCAGTTTCGCAACAGTTTCTACCTTGGCAGCAGACTTAGGAAATACAGTAATTTTTCCAGCTTTATGTACGGGAGGAAGCCTTCACATAATTTCCCAGGAACGCGCCACCGATCCAGAGGCGATCGCTGCTTACTTTCAGCAGCATTCCATTGACTGTCTCAAAATCGTTCCCTCCCATCTAAAAGCTTTATTAACTGCTTCCGCTCCGGCGCAGGTTTTGCCTAAAAAGCGATTAATCCTTGGCGGCGAAGCCTTAAGTTGGAATTTGCTCGAAACTATTCAGAAATACGCCCCCGACTGTTCAGTTTTCAACCACTACGGGCCAACAGAAGCAACCGTAGGCGTGCTGGCTTATTCCATCAAAAACCGAGACAATTGCATTTCTGAGACAGTTCCTCTCGGTCGCCCTATCAATAACGCGCAGATTTATTTACTCGATTCGCACTTGCAGCCAGTTGCCATTGGCGTGTCCGGCGAGTTATACATCGGCGGTGCTTCTTTAGCTCGCGGCTATCTAAACCAACCCCAATTAACCGCAGAAAGATTCATCATCAACCCTTTGATAAATGCCGAAGGCATTCTTTCTTCTGATTCCTTAGCTATACCTTCAAATCGCCTTTATAAAACAGGAGATTTGGCTCGGTATTTGCCGGACGGAAATATTGAGTTTTTAGGGCGGATCGACAGCCAAGTTAAACTGCGAGGGTTCCGCATTGAATTGGGGGAAATAGAAGCAGCGCTATCTCAACATTCCGCTGTGCGCGAAGCAGTAGTTTTGCTACTGGAAAATGAACTGGGGAATCACCGCTTAGTGGCCTATGTTGTACCCGCGAGGGAATCAGCGATCGCTATTAACGAGCTGCGGTCATTTTTAAAAGAAAAACTGCCCGACTACATGGTTCCTTCTGCTTTGGTCGTACTGAAAGCATTGCCCCTCACTGCTAATGGAAAAATAGACCGGCGGGCGCTGCCAGCACCGGAGGTGGCGAGAGCCGATTTAGCAGATACTTTTGTCGCTCCTAGCACTCCCATTGAGAAAATGCTGGCTCAGATTTGGGGTGAGCTGCTAGGGCTGGAAAAAGTGGGAATTCATGACAATTTTTTTGATTTGGGGGGACATTCATTACTGATTACTCGGTTGCTAGCAAAGGTAAGAGATTCTTTCCAAAAGGAATTAGCCTTGCGCCGTTTCTTTGAAGCGCCTACCATCGCTGCTTTAGCAAAGAATATTGAGGTGAAGCATGGGGCAGATACTGCGGGCGATCGCACTGCAATTTTCGATATTAACGCTGAAGTTGTTTTAGATCCGGCAATTCGCCCAGAAACTCCATTGAGCGAGCCAAAAAGTGAACCCGCTTGCATTCTCTTAACAGGGGCGACGGGCTTTTTGGGAGCGTTTTTACTCCGCGACCTCTTGCAACAAACTCAAGCAGAAATTTATTGCCTAGTCCGTTCAGCCGATTTAGAATCAGCTAAAAAGCGGATTCAAAGCAGCCTCGAATCCTATTTAATTTGGGATGAAAGCAGCAGTGATCGCATTATCCCAATTGCTGGAGATTTGTCTCAACCACTTTTGGGGCTTTCCGAGGAGCAGTTCCGAGTTTTAGCCAGTAAAATTGATGTCATTTACCACAATGGCGCGTTTGTCAAGTTTACTTATCCCTACTCGGTTCTCAAACCCGCTAACGTTTTGGGGACGCAGGAAGTTCTGAGATTGGCGAGTCAAAGTAAGCTAAAACCAGTCCATTTAATTTCTACGATTTCCGTTTTCTCGGCAACGGGAGAATCTGGGATTAAGCTGGTGCGAGAGGAAGATGAACTCACTCCGGGAGAGGGTCTAAAAGGCGCTTACACTCAGACTAAGTGGGTGGCAGAAAAGTTAGTAGAGGTCGCGCGCGGTCGCGGGATTCCTGTTAGCATTTACAGGCCAGGTCGCATTTCTGGGGACAGCCAAACAGGGGCCTGCAATCCCAGCGATTTACTGTACAGGTTAATCGCTGGTTGCGTGCAACTTGGATGTGCGCCCGATGACGATAAGCTGATGAATGTAGCGCCTGTTGACTATGTGAGCCGAGCGATAGTTCATCTTTCGAGGCAAAAAGAATTGCTTGGAAAGACTTTTCATTTAGTCAACCCTCAGTCTTTTCAGATGAGTGAATTGCTTGGCTGGATTTGCTCAATGGGTTATCCAATCAAACAAGTTTCTTCTGAGACTTGGCAAGCAGAAATAATCAATCGCGCTGGATATTCTCCAGAAAATGCGTTGTATCCGCTTGTCGGTCTTTTCTCCGAAAAAGTTTCGGAAGCAGAAATGGCTAAATCTGCCACGCTCCAATTCGATTGCCAGAAGGCGTTGAAGGGACTTTCTGGAACGGACATTATCTGCCCGCAAGCGGATGCGAGTTTGTTTCGGACTTATTTTTCCTATTTCGTCGATTGTGGCTTGATAGGTAGCCGCAATTAAAAACTGTAAGGGCGCAAAGCATTGCGCCCCTACCTGACTCAAACTCTGGAGAATTCAAAATGAACGAACAATTGCAGCAAAGACACATGAAAGCGCTGATAGAGCGCTACACCGAGCGCACAAAGACCTCTAAGAATTTCGCGCAAAAATACCGTCCGGTTCTCGCTGATAATCGGGCTTCAAATGGGTTTCGCTTTCCCGTCAAGGAGATGTTTTATCCCATTGTCGCCGAGCGATCGCTCGGCTCTAAAATGTGGGATGTTGATGGCAACGAATACATCGATATCACAATGGGATTGGGCATCAATCTTTTAGGTCATAATCCGCCCTTTATTAAAGAAGCCCTATTAGAGCAACTCGATCGCGGCGTACAAATTGGCCCACAAGCAGAACTTGCCGGAGAAGTTGCGGAATTAATCTGCGAACTGACGGGGATGGAGCGCGTCGCTTTTTCTAATACCGGCACAGAAGCGGTAATGGCAGCCCTACGATTAGCTAGAGCGGCAACTAAACGCAATAAAATTGCTTTGTTTTCTGGTTCTTATCACGGTCATTTCGATCAAATTCTCGCTGTAGTAAAAAAGATAAATGGCGATTTACGCACCATTCCAAAAGCGCCAGGAATTCCCGCTAATTTTATTGAAGATGTTTTACTTTTGGATTACGGAAACCCTCATTCCCTGGAAATTATCAAAGCTCATCAGCACGAATTAGCGGCGGTTCTCGTGGAGCCGGTGCAAAGCCGCCGTCTCGATTTGCAACCTAAAGAATTTCTCCACCAACTCAGACAATTAACAAAAGAATCAGAAATTGCGCTGATTTTTGATGAAATGGTCACCGGTTTTCGAATTCATCAAGGCGGGGCGCAGGCGTGGTTTGGCATTGAGGCAGATATTGCAACTTACGGTAAAATTGTCGGGGGCGGTATGCCCATTGGAATTATCGCTGGAAAAGCTGCTTATATGGATAAAATTGACGGCGGTTTGTGGAACTACGGCGATGATTCCTACCCCCAGGTAAAAACAACAATTTTTGCCGGCACTTTTTGCAAGCACCCACTTGCTCTGGCCGCTGCGCGTTCCGTGCTGCGCTATCTTAAAAGTCAAGGCCCAACCCTTCAGCAGCAGTTGAATCAGCGAACTTCGCAGCTAGTTCAAACCCTGAATGCTTATTTCAAAGAAAATGAAGTCTCTGTCTGGCTTGTAAATTTCGGATCGCAATTTCGCGCTGCTGCATCCGTTGAGATAGATCCGCTACTTTTTCACTTACTCGAAAAGCGTATTTTCATATCCGAAGGTCGTAGCTGCTTTCTCTCCACCGCTCACACTAATGAAGAGATCGATCGCATCATTCAGGCGGTTAAAGAGAGCATTCAAGAAATGCGCGAAGGAGGCTTTTTCCCGGTTTCTTCTCATCCCCAAGTAGAAGTTGTTTCAATCGCCAGCAAGTAAAACCCGCTAGTAAATTATTAAATAGGGCTTGCTGAATAAAGAGAAAAACTAGATGTTTTATGGGTTTGTCAGCGCGGCTGGGGTAGTCAAAAGCAAGCATTGCTGGTAAGATGGCTCAAAACCCGTGCATCACCACCTGCGATCGTGTACCGAAAAGTTGAGCAAGCCCCAAGCCCAGCAGCAGACTTTGAACTCCCCAACGGATGCGCGTTGGCAGCAGATAATCGTTGGGTCATCATGAGACATCTCCAAAATAGTAACATTTTGTGGTACAAGAAGAGCGTAAAGCTTTTTTGAGACAGAAACATGAGCGACATCCTGAATCATATTGAAGAGAATCATAAAGAAACACAGCGATTAATTGGCCTGGAATATGAACAGTTACAACAATTGCTCCAAAATGCCGAACGATTACATCATGAAAAACAAGCTTTACTAGAATCAAAAAAAGTGAGAATTATTACGGGTGGAGGAGGTCGAAAACCCAAACTATCTATTCCCGAACAAATAATTTTAACCTTGATTTATCTTAGGCATATGACAACATTTCAACTTCTGGGCATTCAGTTTGGAGTAAGTGAGTCTACAGCTAATGATACATTTAACTATTGGTTTGCGCTCTTGCGAGAATTGCTACCATCTAGCTTGCTGGAACAAGTAAAAAAAAACGCTGCTGACCATGCAAGAGTTAAGGAAATACTCACAGAATATGAATTAATAGTAGATACCTACGAACAAGTCAGAGAAAGACCTGGAACTCGTGATGAACAAGAAAAATACTTTTCAGGCAAGAAGAGTAATCATACATTTAAAAGTCAAATAATTATCATGCCAGATGGTAGAGATATAGTTGATGTTGTGGCAGGGGAACCTGGACCTAAAAGCGATATAACCTTATTCCGAGAATATCGCTCCGAGTTTGAGCCTCAACTCATATTTAAGGGAGATAAAGCTTACGTTGGAGAAGATTTAATAACAACTCCCATTAAAAAACCTAGGAAACGAGAATTAACAACAGAACAAAAAGAACAAAATAAAGCGTTTTCTGCTCGCCGAATTTTTGTGGAACATCGAATTAGATCGGTCAAGATCTTTCGAGTTGCCCAAGAAAGATTTAGATTAAATCCCCAAAAATATGAGCAAGTAATTTTAACGATTTGTGGAATAGTAAGGTTGCGAATAGGAGCGCTAATATTACCATTATAAAAAGCGAGGAAATCGTCAGATTAAAATTAACACAGGTCGCTCAATATTTCGAGATAATTATCAACAATAAGTATCTTAAAGTCTTGTTTTATCGTGTACACTAGCTAATTTAGGATGATTACATTTACGTCAAGGAGCTTAACTACACAGAGGCTTTGATTGTTTTCGGAGATGTCTATGGCAAAAATAATTCCGTGGTCAGAATTTGAAGCATATTCTGCTCAAAACTTCGTGACAGAAAAGGGACCCCCGGCTAAATCATTTCGGCTGGCGTTGGGGGCATTAATTATTAAGGAAAAATTGGGAATTAGCGATCGAGAGACGGTGGAACAAATCCGAGAAAACCTTTACCTGCAATACTTTATCGGTCAATCATCCTACAGCAATGAAGCGCCCTTCGACCCATCGTTATTGGTTCATTTTCGACAAAGAATAAGTGTCGATATAGTTAACAAAATCAATCAAAAAATGGTGAAGAGAATACGCGAAACCGCTGACTCGGAATCAGAAAAAAAAAGTTAGAAGCAGAAAGCAATTTGCCGAAAAATCGCGGGAAATTAATCCTTGATGCGACTTGCGCTCCAGCCGATATTAGTTATCCGACGGACTTAGGACTATTAAACGCAGCCCTAAAACACACCGAAAAAATTATAGATTCTCTCTATAAGCCTCTGAAAAGTCAAGTCAAGAAAAAACCTCGAACTTACCGTATCAAGGCGAGGAAAGATTACTTAAAAGCTGCTAAGCAACGACGACCTTCTCGAAACCAAAAAACAAAAGCAATTAAAAAGCAACTCCAGTACATCAAAAGAAACTTATCTCACATTGAACAGCTCAAGGAGTTAGGTGCTGACCTAGGGAGTCTGAATAAAAGGCAATATAAGATGTTGCTAGTCGTGACTGAAGTCTATCGCCAACAACACTGGCTAGCTGAACATAAAGAACAGAATATTTCAGACAGAATTGTCAGTTTAAGCCAACCACCTCTCCGTCCCCTTGTGAGAGGAAAAGCAGGAAAACCAGTAGAGTTTGGAGCCAAACTCTCGGCGAGTTACTTTGAGGGATACGTATTTTTAGATCGG
>NZ_JAUBPO010000023.1:0-16267 GCF_036700785.1 Microcoleus sp. S28C3
TTTTTTATGTATGACTGTACTTTAAGCCTTGGATAGCTTTCCTCGCCACTCACCCCAAAAAACTGTCCGGACTGTTGCCAACCAAACTATCTTAAAAATAGCTTATACGCCGGATTTTTACTCTCATCCCCATACTGATAGCCCAGCGTATCCAAAAAAGCCTGCCATTCCTGCATCTCATCGGGCGGTACTTGAATTCCCACCACAATTCGCCCGTAATCTGCGCCGTTATTTCGATAGTGAAAAACGCTGATATTCCAGTTAGGGCTCATCGAACCGACAAACTTCATCAACGCACCCGGACGTTCGGGAAATTCAAAGCGATAAAACAATTCATGATCGGCCAGCATCGAACGCCCGCCCACCATATGCCGGACGTGCAGTTTCGTTAATTCATCATCAGTTAAATCCAAAGTCTTGAAGCCACAATCTTCAAAACTTGCAGCTATATTCACCGCATCTGCACGGTTTTGAATTTGTACACCGATAAAAATATGTGCCTCTTTCTCATCTGCAATTCGATAGCTAAATTCAGTTAAATTGCGTTTGCCCAGACACTCGCAAAACCTGCGGAGACTTCCCGGTTGTTCGGGAATTGTGACTGCAAAAATGGCTTCGCGGCGTTCGCCAAACTCGGCTCTTTCTGCTACAAAACGCAGCCGATCGAAATTCATGTTCGCGCCGCAAGCAACAGCAATTAATGTTTGTCCTGCGATTTGTTCCCGTTCCACGTAAGCTTTCGCACCTGCGATCGCCAAAGCGCCAGCAGGTTCTAAGATCGATCGCGTATCTTCAAAAACATCCTTAATCGCCGCGCAAACATCATCCGTACCCACCAAAATAATCTCATCCACATACTCCTGACACAGCCGAAAAGTTTCCTCCCCCACTTCCCGCACAGCAACGCCATCAGCAAATAAACCCACCTGCGACAAACGCACCCGTTTACCCGCTTTCAGCGATTGATTCATTGCATCGGAATCGATGGGTTCGACGCCAATAATCTTAATTTCCGGCCGCAACCGCTTGACATAGGCCCCAATTCCCGAAATCAATCCGCCGCCGCCAATAGCCACAAAAATCGCGTGAATTGGTTTTTGATGTTGCCGCAGAATTTCCATGCCGATCGTACCCTGTCCTGCAATTACGTGCGGGTCATCAAAAGGGTGAATAAAAGTTAAACCTTTTTCCGCCTCTAATTGGCGCGCAAAGGCGTAGGCATCGTCGTAGGTATCCCCATGCAAAACTACCTCTCCACCCCGGGATATGACCGCATTTACCTTCACCTGCGGCGTCGTTACGGGCATGACGATAATCGCGCGAGTTCCCAGGTGGCGGGCGGCGAGGGCGACTCCTTGGGCGTGGTTGCCGGCGGAAGCTGCAATGACACCTTGTGCTAGCAAATCCGGCGACAGTTGCGCCATTTTGTTGTACGCACCCCGCAGTTTGAAGGAAAACACCGACTGCATATCCTCTCGCTTCAGCAAAAGTTTATTGTTGAGCCGTGCTGATAGATTCGGGGCTACTTCTAGGGCTGTTTCTTGAGCAACATCGTAGACGCGAGCGGTGAGGATTTGTACCAGGTAATCGCAAAGCATGAGGTTAGCAGGTTGGTTGATGCCGGATGGTGGGATAATTGTACGGCACTTGTGTTAGTATTTTGCGGGGAATTGGCGATCCTCTTCGAGGGCTGCGCTAACGGGCGATCGCAACTTTCCAATAATAACTTTTCCCTTTGGGAACATAAGGAGCCTGAAGACTATGAATAATATTTCGTTTTTGCCGTTTACCCCCGTTATAAAATAATCCGGTTTGTGAGCGTATTAGTCCGTAATCCTTGATTTAGTATGTAAATTCATGAACGTACAAATTACAGATTTGCGTGCGGTTGACGAGCCAAAAATTCAACAGGTAGCTAGATTAATAGTTGAAGGTTTTAAAGAGCATTGGCCCGGTGCTTGGCCCGATCTAAAATCTGCTTTGCAAGAAGTGCAAGAATCTTTGGGAGCCGATCGCATCAGTCGAATTGCTGTCGGCGACAGCAATCAAGTTTTGGGATGGATTGGCGGGATT
This sequence comes from Microcoleus sp. S28C3, assembly GCF_036700785.1. Lineage (NCBI taxonomy): Bacteria > Bacillati > Cyanobacteriota > Cyanophyceae > Oscillatoriales > Microcoleaceae > Microcoleus > Microcoleus sp. S28C3. The sequence goes on from NZ_JAUBPO010000023.1 coordinate 2,074, forward strand.
AAACAGTATGACGGTAATGTTTGGGAACTGCACCCGCTGGTAGTGAGAACAGAATTTCGCGGACAAGGAATTGGTCGATCGCTCGTAGCTGATTTAGCAGCAGAAGCTAAAAACCGGGGAGGGCTCGTGCTGTGGGTGGGTACCGACGACCAAGACAATCAAACAACTCTTTCAGGCATCGATCTTTATCCTAACGTTTGGGAACACGTCGCCAAAATTAGAAATTTGCGCGGTCATCCCTACGAATTTTATCAAAAAATGGGTTTTGCGATCGTGGGAGTGATGCCCGACGCGAACGGAATTGGCAAGCCCGATATTTTCATGGCAAAGCGGTTGTAAAATTTAATGTAGGTTCTAAATTTACTGACCGGTGGCTTGCCAATTCAACACTTAGCAAAATTAGTGGTTGAAAGTTTCCCAGAAAATCGGTCTAGTCTGGACGTGCGAACCCCGTTCGAGGGTCGCTAATAAACAAACCCAGAACTAACGAATCCATCACCGTATCCCAGACAGGAGTCAAACGCTCTGCATCGTCAACCCAGTAATCAAAAGTAATCAAACACTGAACATTAGAACCCAATCCAATACAGATTCGCGAATAAGCTTCCCGCTGTTCTGGAGGGTCGATAAACTTAAATTCAGTCCAAACAATGCGGGCAGTTTGCCGCTTCAATTGGATAATTTCCCCAGGAGCGATCGGATTTCGCGTATCATCTTCAACCACCTTCTGTAATAGCGGTACTAGCGGAAAATCTGCCCAGTTACCAGGTGGTAGCAAATTAAACGAAACCTCCAAACAACAATCATCATCCGGCGGCTTTTTATCCGTAAATCGGAACGACTTAGTATCCGGTTCAAAATGCCAATCTTCCGGGACATCAAAGCGGACTGCACCTCTTCCTGCTACAAAAATTCGAGTTCCAGGCTTTGACTTCCAATTGTGGTCTTCTTTAAGCTCTAGGGTTTCCTTGAGCCATTCTTGCTTTTTGCGCTTAGACATAAACAGAACACCAAATTACTGCTAATGTGTAGTTTGAGACTTGGCAAACACATTTTAACCTTATTTTGCTCGCCGTTTGCTCAAATATAACAATCCTTACAAAAATTATGAATTCCTCTCTTCTCTATTCCTCTGCGCCTCTGCGGTAAAAAAGAATTCCTTTCACAATTGGCTAACTTTTATTTTTCACTCTTTGGAATCACATACCTAATTCCGCCTTTATTCCCAGCCGCATCGCCATTATAACGCGGGATAACATGAATAGCCGCGTGAGTGCGACTTTGACCTGCCTGTTTATTAATATTTATTCCCACATTAAACCCGTCAGGCTCAAATTCTTTACTTAACATTTCTTGTACCTTATTAGCCATAAACCAGCAAGCCGATTGCTCTCGAAACGGCAGTTCAAAATAATTGGCAACGTGACGCTTGGGGATGATTAAAACATGACCTTTGCTGGCGGGATAACCGTCAAACATCGCATAAGCTGTTGCTGATTCAGTTAACAAAATTAGTTTTTTGTAAGGATTGCAGAATATGCAGTTATTAGTTGAATTTCTTTGATGGTTGTAATGCACGTATTTGTAAATTTCGCAATACTCATCTAAATAACTTGACTTAAATGGAAGTTTGACAATGCACTGATATGTAGGTTTTTTGTGTACGTAATGTTCTCGGAAGCCTTCTTTTTTGATATCCCTTCTCACCGCAAAATACGCATTCCCTCCCGGTTTTAACAGGTGCGACACTTCCATCAGGACATTAGCTTGTTCTTCAGGAAACAAAACATTTAAAACATAAAAGCAAATGATGGTGTCAAATTTATCTTCGGGGAATTCCGGGAAATAATAAGGGTCATAACCCCCAATATTCAAGCCTTTTTGCTGCAACAATCTAACATCGCTGCCGAAGCCGCACCCAAAATCTAAGACTTTCCCTTGCAGCAAGTTTTTATCCAATAAAAATCTGGCTGGAAATGACAGGGAAATTCTTTCGATGGCCGTCAGGTGGCTGAATTTATTTTGTTGCTTTTTCATGGCGGCATAAATTTGATTTAAATAAATATTTTTCTGTCCGCGCACCATCCGGACGAGAGTTTCTGTAGTACCGATTTCAATATCCGAATGTTATCTAAAAATTTTACCATTATTGCAGTTTGGCGATCGCCCCTTTTTCCACCAACACCTTACCAGTCACCAAATCCCGCACCGTCGCCAACAAAACCCGCCTCTCATCCACCTCAAAACTCACCGAAACCCTGTCAATTCCCAATACCCCGGGCGGATTCAAATGCGCCACGCAAACCTGCTGGTGGTGGCTTTCCAGAGAGCGAAAATCCGTTGTTTTGTTGAGCCAACTGCTCGTCATTTGCCCTTTTTCGTTAAAAATAACCTCCGCTTGCGATACCTCCGCAACTTCCCCAATATCTAACCGAATTTCCCTTTGCCCTTCAATAGCCACTTGCAGCGTCAACTCTTCGGAACTTTCACAGGGATACTTCATTTCCTTGCTAAATATCGGCGAGTAAGCATAAGCTTTAGCATAAGGTTCCCAGAGGCGAATTGCATAGCTGTGGCGCAAATAATCGTCAACACTCGCCAATTGTGTCAGCGCTAAAGCACCGTGCGCTACAGCTTCAAAAGGCTTGTCAGTTTTGACTTTTTGGCGTCCAAAATACGAAACCACTAAATTAGATACAGCCGGAATTAGAGAAGTTCCTCCTACCAGCAAAACCTGTTCGATATCTGCTTTGCCGATACCTTTTCCCATTGCAATGCTCAGCACTTCATCTAAAGCTTGTCGCAACTGTTCCAACAACTGCCGAGCTTCCAGAATTTCCTCAAGCTTTTCTCGGTTTAGATGCAAGTCGTAAGACATAAAATTTTCATCGTCAAACCAACTTTCCTTTGCTTCATTAACTTGAGAAAGTTGAATTTTTAATTTTTCCGCTATTTCTAATAAATTTTGCCAGCCAACTGCGCCGACTTCTGCCCGCGACGAACCAATTTGCCGCAAATAATCTTCGACAATCCAGATATCAATATCTTCGCCGCCGACATAAGCATCCGATTTTGCCAACACTTCGGCACGCACCCCCCCCAGCCCCCCCTTGTCAAGGGGGGGAGCGAGATTTCTCTCCCCCTGGCTAAGGGGGGAAGCGAGATTTCTCTCCCCCTGGCTAAGGGGGGGAGCGAGATTTTTCTCCCCTTTGCTAAGGGGGGGAGCGAGATTTCTCCCCCCCTTGGTAAGGGGGGGTAAGGGGGGGGTTACAGCAGTGCGAACTAAACTTAAATCTAAAGTTCCGCCGCCAAAATCAACTACTAAAACTAGAGAACCGGGGCGTTTTACTGCATATCCCAGGGCTGCTGCTGTGGATTCATCTATTAGCTGAACTTCCGAAACTCCCAAAGATTCTGCTAAATCGCGAAACCAATCCAGATATCGCTCAAATGCTCCTACGGGGACTGTAAAAACTACTTTGTCTGGCTGTATATTTTGTAAATATAATTGTTTCCAAATAGTTTTGATAAACTGTTCTGCTACTGATTCTGATGTGTATGTTTCTCTATCAAGATTGCGGGGTGGTGGCTGAAAGTCAGCAGCTAAATTGCGTTTAAAAGCTTTAAAATAACGGTCTGGCTGGGCTTGCCCCAAACGCTGCGATCGCACTTTTTCTCCCAATATTAACTCTCCCGCACTTTTCACAAATACCAAAGTCGGTACTACAGGTATTTCTCGGGGATCTTCACTCGATTTATGCGTTTTAAAAATGCGGGACATCTCGCCCAATCTCAAAGTTTCTGGTGTTTGCGTATCCGGGTTGAGAATGCAGACAACCGTGTTGCTGGTGCCGAAGTCAATGGCAACTGTAGTCATGGTGATTTTAGATTTTAGATTTTAGATTTTATTTTTCATGCGGCCCAGGGTGGTGCAGCTAAATTTATTTTATAAGACTTACAAATCTACTCTATTTGTAGGGTCGCATTGCGCCCCTTACTTAATTTTTTATGCCACCTGGCAGGGTGCGACTAACTTTAGCAGGAGTAAGAATTCGCTCTCCCTCCCGATACCCGACAAACCGAATATAAACTAATTCTCCTTCTGTTATATCCTCAACATCTGGCTGGTGCAACTGCGGATTGTAAGCAGTTTGTTCCCACGCAGAACCAATCGTTTCAAAATCCCAGCTTGATAACAGATTTTCTAACGGAGTAAAAAGAGCAGAAAGATTTTTGGCTGGCATATCAGGCTTGGCCTCTGCCATTTTGCGGGCGGCAGGATAGTTGGTTAACAAAGTTTGCAACTGTTCAAATGTAGCGCGGCGAAAATCGGCAGTTAGTTGAGTTTTTTGCTGCTGCAATTCCGATCGCAGCCGGAAACACTGCTGCCTTAATTCTTCAATTTCGGTGGGATTAGTTGTGATTGTAGCCGATATTGGCAGCGCGATCAAAGTGCGATCGAACTCTTGAAAATTCAAATTCAGCACTTTTGCCAGTCGCCTCAGTTGGTCAAGCTTGAGGTTTCCCACGTCTCCCTGTCGCACTAAACGCACCGCGTAGCGACTTAAGCCTGCTTTTTCGCCTAAATCTTGCCAATCGAGAATGTCTAGCTGATTCATGCGTTCCCGCAGAATTGTATCGTACTTAAACTCGATCGCATCTCCCGCCTCAGATGCAGCATAAAGGTAGATTAAAATTAGAAAAATGCCCCCGACAGCCAGCGCGAAGCTGAAGGCAGGCACTGTTGTTACATCAACTGTTGCACCGAGGATCTCAAACATCTTTAACTCTTCTAAACTTGTTTTAAAGTCTGCGTTTGTTCAACGCTCAAATTTTCTTCGCTTTGGTAATATTCTGGCAGCAAGTCTTGAGATTCTACTTTTCCGAGGGCTTTTTCAATTCCGGCGGTGGTTTCGGTGCAACTCGAACCGGTGGCGTTGAGGACGGTTTCGGTAATTTTGCCGTCTTTGCCGATGCGGTATTCTATTTGGCGGTATTCTGCCATAATTCTTCCTCTTGGTTTAATGCTTGAGTGTTGACTGCTGAGTGTTGAGTTATATTATAGATTCTATTTCCCAATTATTCTAATGAATTTTTGTAGCGACAATGCAACCGGGGTTTCGCCGGAAATTATGGCAGCGATTGCAGCAGCTAATTGCGGTGCTGTGATGTCTTACGGAGATGATGAATATACAAAGCGTTTGCAAGTTAAATTTTCGGATTTGTTCGAGACATCTGTGACTGTTTTTCCTGTAGCAACTGGTTCTGCTGCTAATGCGCTAGCCCTTGCGGTTGTCACTCCTCCTTACGGGGCTGTTTACTGTCACGCCGAATCTCATATTAATCTAGATGAATGCGGCGCGCCGGAGTTTTTTACAGGCGGTGCAAAGTTAATAACAGTAACAGGAAATCATGGTAAAATAGACGCAGAGACTTTAGGAAAAATGCTCGATCGCGCTGGTGCAGGTGTCGTCCATCACGTACAGCCTGCAGCCGTCAGCATCACTCAAGCAACGGAAGCCGGAACTGTCTACAATCCAGCGGAAATTTCCCACATTTCACAAGTAGTTCGCGATCGCAATTTGCACCTGCACATGGATGGCGCTCGCTTTGCCAATGCTGTCGCCAGTCTTGGCTGTTCTCCTGCGGATGTTACTTGGCGCGCTGGTGTCGATATTCTCTCCTTTGGAGCGACAAAAAACGGCGCGATGGCTGCAGAAGCTGTGGTATTTTTTAATCCTGAATTGGCAAACACTTTCCCTTATTACCGCAAGCGCAGCGGGAATCTATTCTCGAAAATGCGGTTTTTGTCGGCGCAGTTGGAAGCGTATATAACGGATGATTTGTGGCTGAAAAATGCGGCTCATGCAAATAATATGGCAGCAAAATTAGCCGAAGGTTTGGCGGGAGTTGAGGGAGCGAAGTTTTGCCATCGAGTTGAAGCTAACGAGATTTTTATTCAACTTCCAGAATCAGTAATTACAGCGGTTTTAGCTGAGGGTTTTATGTTTTATCGCTGGGATGAATGTACTCTTAGACTGGTAACGGCTTTTAATACTCTGGAAGCCGATGTTATTGCTTTCGTGGAAGCGGTTAAACGACATCAGTAATTATTTCGTAAGGGCGGGTTTTACGAATAATATCTGACGAGTACCAACAATCTAAATAAACCCGTTCCCCACAACAGACAACCCGCATCAACATTAAATTTGTATCGAATGCGGAAAATCTACATTCTGATTTTTCGTTTGATGGGGGCGGGCTTGAGAGGTTGTTGGTTATTTACAATTATTGTTTGTGAAACCCGTACCTACAATTTAATAGATTGAGGAACAGGTTCGGCAACTGCGGCTAGTTCGGGTTCAACTTCTTCGAGGTGTGCTTCTAACAGCGCCAGATTTCTCATGTTTGATTTATAAAAAGCATCGAAGATATCTCCGACTAAAGGTACTGACCCAACAACGGCTTCTAGACCGATATTGTAAACCATTTTCCCTAGAGTTTTTTGGGGAATGTTGAATCGAGTTGCTAAATAAATTAGGTAGGCGGAAAACGCGGTATCTACGATATCCCCAGCACCCGGAACTAAACCGATAATCGGGTCTAAACCAATGCGAAATTTAGTGCCGGGGATGCCAATGGCGGTATCCATCAGGCGGCTGAGTTTGCGGATGCGGTTGAGGGTGGCGAGACGCTCTATGTTGTTCATATTATTATTGTTGAACTAGGTTGAAAATTTGAAATCTGTCGGAAGACGGAAAAAAACATCTAGAAACCGCTCATTTTCCATCTTCGCTAATATGCTGAATTCCCCATTCGTGCATGGCATTAATAATCGGTTTGAGACTTTCGCCCAAAGGCGTTAGCGAATATTCAACTTTTGGCGGCACTTGCAGGTAAATTTCCCGGTGCACAATCGCGTCTGATTCCATTTCCCGCAGTTGCTGCGTCAGCATCTTTTGAGTAATGCCGCTGACAGCTCGTTGCAGCTCGTTAAAGCGCTTCACTCCTTGAAACAACTCCCGCAGAATCAAGACCTTCCAGCGCCCGCCAATCACGTCTAGAGTGCGTTCTACAGGGCAATTTGCTCGATCGAGGTTTACTTCTTGGACTTGCATAGTATCTTTTTGGTAACTACCGCACTTTTAAGTGCGTACTATCCATAATAGCTTAAATCGGTTTAAAATAAAAACATCAAAGAAACACCCGATAAATTTCACTGAGGATTCAGAAAATGATTACCGTCAGAAAAAGTGAAGCAAGAGGACACGCTAATCACGGTTGGCTGGACAGTTACCACACATTTTCTTTTGCCGGCTATTACGATCCAAATTATATGAATTTTCGCTCTTTGCGGGTAATTAATGAGGATTTCGTTAGCCCCGGCAGAGGTTTCGGCACTCACGGACACAGCGACATGGAAATCATTACTTATGTATTAGAAGGAGCATTAGAACACAAGGACAGTTTGGGTACTGGTGCAGTGATTAAACCCGGTGAAGTGCAGCGGATGAGTGCAGGTACGGGTATCCAGCACAGCGAGTTCAATAACTCGAAGACAGACCCGGTTCATTTGCTGCAAATCTGGCTGTTACCCGATACAAAAGGCTTGCAGCCGAGTTACGAACAGCGGGAGTTTCCAGTGGAAGAAAGGCGCGGAAAACTGCGGTTAGTGGCGGCACGAGATGCCAGAGATGGTGCTGTGAAAGTGCATCAAGATGTGGATTTGTATGCGGCTGTTTTGGATAAAAACTCGCGGGTTTCTCATGCTTTGCAGCCAAATCGCCATGCTTGGGTGCAAGTGGCTCGCGGCTCGGTTTTGCTCAACGGTTTGACTTTGAAAAATGGCGACGCTGCGGCGGTTAGCGGCGAGTCTGAATTGGCGATTGAGGCTACGGCAGATGCTGAATTTTTGCTGTTTGATTTGGCATAGAATTGCACACCCGATATAGTTATAAGGTTTGCAATGCGCACCCTACTGAGTATGGCTAGTGATGGGTAAGGTGCGCATTGCCCACCCTACTTAGTGATGGATAATGTGCGCATTGCGCACCTTACTTAGGGTGGGTTACTACTTAGGAAATAAGTAAATAGGAGGAAGAAAGTAAATTTTATTTGTGGTATTTCTGGTAATGGTAAATGTTTAGGATAAATTGTTATGCAAGAAAACCCGATCGCCAGGAAGCATCTTATTGGGAGCCTCATCACTGGTTTAGCAGTTGGCGCGATCGCGGGCGCACCTATCGGCTGGATGGCTAATGGGTATTATTCCGAGCAGCGTTTGGCTCAAATTCTGATTTGCCGAGAAAAAAATAGAGATCAGCCAGTTGCGATTGTTGAGGCTAGGTGCGGTTCCCGATTCTAAATTTTTCTGCTAGCCAGAGGGCTGTGTCACATATTGTGAGGCTTGTGCGAATGTCGAAAGTTCGATCGTCGCGCAGGCGTTTTGGCCTTTTCAACCGTCAATCGATTTTAGATTTTAGATTAAAGAATTGAAGCATTGACCCAGCCCAAAAACGGATACGCTGCCACGTAATTAAGTCGTGCAAAGATAAAAATTTTAGACCCTAGTTCAAGCTCCCAGATTTATCTGTGGGGTAAATCTAAAATCTAAAATCTAAAATCTAAAATCTAAAATCGACTGACCCCACGGATAAATTCGGGGGCTCCTTTATCGGATACAGGTTTTTTATTTCTGGACGGATGAATCCGGGGGCTTGTATCCTGGATGCTTTCGGTCAATATGCCACAAACCGGAAAAGTTATCCGTCAGTTGATATATGGGTATGTTAAATTTACACAATAATGAATTACAGCAGAACAATTCCGGCTATTTTGAGTGCTACGATCGCCCTGAGTTCGATCGCCCTCATCCCACTGACATCACCTCAAATTGCCCTCGCATTAACCGCCGACAAAGTTAAAACCGTTGCCAAAGAAATTACTGTTCGCATCCAGGGGCCAAAAGGCGGTTCAGGAGTAATTTTAGAGAAACAAGGCAGCACATACTATATTCTCACAAACTGGCACGTTGTCGATAAAGCCGGCGATTACGAGGTTGTAACTCCCGACGGCCAAGCTCACTCTGTATCATACAGCCTCGTGCGGCGAGTGCCGGGGATGGATTTAGCCGTCGTACCCTTCAGCAGCACTCAAAGCTACCCCCTGGCTCAATTAGCCAATTCCGCAGCAACTAAGGGAAACAAGGCTTATGTGGCCGGCTGGCCGATATCCGGCGGTTCCCTGAGACAGCCGATTTTCATCGCCACGGAAGGTCAGCTTACCGGCCGCCAAACTCCCTGGAACGGCTATACTTTGGTCTACAACAACTTAGTGAGAGCGGGCATGAGTGGGGGGCCGGTGCTCGACGATGCGGGGCGAGTTGTCGCAATTAACGGCATTGTCAGGTTAGAGGACAATTCCGATAAAATCGTGGCTGCGGGAATAGAAATTAATACTTTCATGAAATGGCGATCGACTGTTTCGCTGCCAGTAGTTCCCCAATCTCCTACTGCCGGAAATCCGAAAACTCCGGCGAATAATGCGCCCCGCCGGCCCGCAAGTGCGATCGCCTTTGCTGCTACAAATACCCTCAAAGGGCCTTCGGAAGTTGTCAGTTCCCTTGCCCTAGCTTCAGCTTATTTTACTACAGGAAATAGCAACGGCACTATCTCAGTTTGGAATTTTCCCAGCGGGCAATTAAAAACTACCCTGCAAGGACACACGGAAGCCGTAAATGCACTGGCTGCGAGTGCGGATGGCAAGGTATTAGCTAGCGGCAGCGACGACAAAACGGTGAAAATTTGGAATTTAGAAACTGGTGCGGTTGTACGCACTTTGAGCGGGCATTCCAATGCAGTTTCGAGCGTTGCCGTTAGTCCTGATGGTCAATTTGTAGCCAGCGGCAGTTGGGACAAAACGATTAAGATTTGGAACCCGAAAACGGGGGAATTGCTGCGGACTTTGACCGGGCATTCTGGGTTGGTGAATGCTGTTGCAATTAGTCCCGACAACAAAACTTTAGCTAGTGGCAGCAAAGATGGTTCAATTAGGTTGTGGAATTTAGCTAGCGGTCAAGCAATTCGCACGATTAGCGGCAAAAACTTGTCTGTTTTGTCGCTAGCTTTTACTCCCGACGGCAAAAGTTTAGCGGCGGGAAACAGCAATGGCACTGTTGGTTTGTGGAATGCCGGAAACGGGCAGTTAATTCGGCGTTTGAGCGGGCATACCGACGGGGTTTGGTCTGTGGCATTCAGTCGGGATGGCACTACGCTGGTTACTGGGAGTTGGGATAAGAGTGTGAGACTTTGGGATGTGCGATCGGGCGAATTGAGAGGTAATTTGAGCGGTCATGCTGGCTACGTTAGCGCTGTGGCTATTAGCGCAGATGGGAAGACTATTGTGAGTGCTGGTTGGTTGGGGGAGATAAAGATTTGGAAAAGGAGTTAAGATTTTTTTGATTTAACCGCAGAGGGCGCAGAGAGCGCAGAGGAGGAGAAGAAAGGAGACGGTTTAAGTTTAATTGAGTGTTATACGATCGAGATATTGGGGAACAAAAAAATGAGCGAACTACAGACTAAATTGCCAACTGATATCTGGGTGGTAGCGACATGGGAAGAATTCATCGCGATGGCAGATGACCCAGCTTACAGTAAAGCCAAATGCTATTACCGCAACGGCCAAATGAGGATTGAAACTATGTCAGTAGGGCCCGATCGTGCACGGGATAATGCGATCGCACTTTTGGCAATTAACCTATTTTGCACTATCAAAGGTATTGCTGTTAACGGATTCAATAAATGTAGCTACCGGAAAACAGAAGTCCGAGAGTGTCAACCGGATGTATCATACTATATTGGAAAAAGAGCGCAATTAGCACCGAGGGGAACTTCGATCGCAAGTCTTGACGTTACCCCACCGCCAGATTTAGTCATAGAAGTTGCTGACTCAACTTTGGCTGATGATATCGGTGAAAAACGGTTGCTTTACGAAGAGTTAAAAGTCGCTGAATATTGGGTAGTAGACGTGCAGAAATTTCAAATTATTGCCTTTGCTATTATTGCTGATAATGGCAGTCGGCGGATCGTTCAATCGGAAGTTTTGCCGGGATTAACTATTGCTTTGTTGGAAGAGGCTTTGCGGCGGAGTCGCACTGAAGATCAAGCACAGGTAGGGGCTTGGTTGTTGGCTCAATTTCAGCAGCAGTAATCAAAATAGAAAGCGATCGCCCTCTCTGCAAAAAAGCGCGATCGTCCAACCTACTTTATCTTAACTCCCGAAGCTACACTACTAAATCTTCGATCGAGAATTTCAATAAGTCGCACAGGGCTTTCATCTGTGCTGGGTAAAGCTTGGGGACGTGTCTGTCGGTTTCCCAGTTGATGACTGTGGATTCCACCACATTACACGCTCTTGCCACTTGTATTCGAGTCAAACCTAGACTTTCACGTCTTTCTCTTAGCTTTTGCCCCAGCGTCATTATCTGTCCCGTACTTACTTCAGTTGATTCTATTTATTCAGTTGACTATATGTAGTTCATGTCTTACTCTATAGACAGACACAAAGTCTAACAAAGGTCAAAAGCCAGTCCGCGCCCTCGACAAGCATTGAACTGGCTTTGGCTCCAAAACTCAATGGAGACAAATTTAATTATGCCCTACAAACAGCGCCTTAACAGGTGGTTGGTTGTTCGCCTGCTTCCGAATATGCAGCGAATCACTGTTGCCGATTTTTTCAAACATTCCGATGCTGACGGCTATCTGCGGATTATCTGTCAGTTAATCCCCAAGGCTGAATTTGTGATTGTGTTTAATGCCGATATCAATCTCGAAACAGCCCCTAGTAGTAGCGAAGGCAGCTAAGCTGTTCATCTAGATTGTATTTTTGGGCGGGATGCCCACCCCACAAGAAAATGCACTTTTTGTGGGGTGTCCTGCCTGTTCTTGAGAATGGTGCAAGATGTGAGAATTATCAAACTCGTAAAAACAGACGCTATCCCATCCTCCCGCACCCTACTACTAGCGTCCCGCTTCAAAGTACGATCGACACTTATGATAGATTTGGTTCTTGCCAGACTACACTAGAAGACAAAATCAAATTAGCATTTGCGCCATAAATTCGATCGACCCGCTGTACTGGCGGGACTCTGCACTTGGCGGAGTCAATCTAAAATCTAAAATCTAAAATCTAAAATCGCGTGACTTCTGACAAATGATTGAAGTAGAACACTTAAGCAAAACTTACGGTTCGACCGCAGCGATCGCGGACGTGTCTTTTTCGGTCGAATCAGGAGAAATTCTCGGGTTTTTGGGACCAAACGGGGCTGGCAAAACCACAACCATGCGGATTTTGTCGGGATATTTGCCGGCATCCAGCGGTACGGCCCGCATCGCCGGCCTCGACGTTCACGAAAACTCGATGGCAGTCAGACAGCGCATCGGCTATCTGCCGGAAAACCCGCCGCTTTATCCAGAAATGACTGTGGAAGGGTTTCTGTTTTTTGTGGCCAGGATCAAGCAAGTACCTGCGGGCGATCGCGCGCGACGAGTTACCTCCGCGATCGAACGCTGCGGCCTGATTGATAAACGCAAAGTTTTAATCCGCAAACTTTCTAAAGGATTTCGGCAGCGCGTCGGTATCGCCCAGGCGATCGTCCACGACCCGCCCGTCATTATCTTAGACGAACCAACCGTCGGCCTCGACCCCCGACAAATCATCGAAGTCCGCAATTTAATCAAAAGCCTTGGCGGCCAGCACACAATCATCCTTTCGACGCACATTCTCCCGGAAGTCAGCATGACTTGCAACCGCGTCACCATCATCAATCGCGGTAAAATCGTCGCTGCGGGTACTCCCGAAAATTTGATGGGAGAGTTGGCCGCCGGAGAGGGCTACGAACTCGAAGTTGAAGGCGAGGCTGATTTGGTAAACAGTCTGCTGTTGCCTTCTTTGGAAAATGTGCCGGGAGTTCGATCGGTCGAATTGATTCCAAGCCAGCAATTTTTAGCGAGTCGCTACCGCCTGCGGGCCTTGTGCGAATCGGACATAGAACCCGGACGAGAAATTGCCGCAGCTATTATCACCTCGGGATTCGGACTTTGCGAAATGCGCCGCAATCGGGCTAGTTTGGAAGATGTGTTTTTAAGGCTGACAGCGGCTGAAAAGAAACCGGAAGAAAATCTGGTTCACAGCGAACCAGAGGTCGATCGAAATCTCCAAGAAGCGGCAGAAACTCAAGACTCGATCGCGGATTCTCATCAATCGGAATCGCAACCGATTGTCGAAAATCTGCCCGTTGTTTCAGAAACGGTAGAGTCGATCGAGCATCATGAACCAGCATCCGAACCAGTTGTAGAAACAGTAGAGTCGATCGAGCATCCTCAACCAGAACCGATTGTCGAAAATCTGCCAGTTGTAGAAACAGTAGAGTCGATGGAGCATCCTCAACCAGAACCGATTGTCCAAAATCTAGAAGTTTCAGAAACAGTAGAGTCGATCGAGCATCCTCAACCAGAACCGATTGTCGAAAATCTGCCAGTTGTAGAAACAGTAGAGTCGATGGAGCATCCTCAACCAGCATCGGAACCAGTTGTAGAAACAGTAGAGTCGATCGAGCATCCTCAACCAGAACCGATTGTCGAAAATCTGCAAGTTGTTTCAGAAACCGTCGAGTCGATCGAGCATCCTCAACCAGCATCGGAACCAGTTGTAGAAACAGTAGAGTCGATCGAGCATCATGAACCAGAACCGATTGTCGAAAATCTGCTAGTTTCAGAAACCGTCGAGTCGATCGAGCCTCATCAACCAGAACCGATTGTCGAAAATCTGCCCGTTGTTTCAGAAACGGTAGAGTCGATCGAGCATCATGAACCAGAATCCGAACCAATTGCAGAAACAGAGGAAATAAGCGATTTAGAACCAGAAATGCAACCAGTGGCAGATTTTCTGGAAACTGTAGAAAGACAAGAATTGATCGAAAATCCTCAACCAGAACCGATTGTCGAAAATCTGCTGATTGTTGAAACGGTAGAGTCGATCGAGAATCCTCAACCAGAACCGGTTGTCGAAACACAAGAGTCGATCGAGCCTCATCAACCAGAACCCATTGTCGAAACACAAGAGTCGATCGAGCCTCATCAACCAGAACCGATTGTCGAAAATCTAGAAGTTTCAGAAACGGTAGAGTGGAGCCAAC
>NZ_JAUBPO010000023.1:16367-71877 GCF_036700785.1 Microcoleus sp. S28C3
CTTCTCAACCAGAACCGGTTGTCGAAAATCTGCTCATTGTTGAAACGGTAGAGTGGAGCCAACCTTCTCAACCAGAACCGGTTGTCGAAAATCTGCTCATTGTTGAAACGGTAGAGTGGAGCCAACCTTCTCAACCAGAATTCCAACCAGTTGTCGAAACACAAGAGTCGAGCCAACCTTCTCAACCAGAAGCCGTTGTCGAAAATCTACTCATTGTTGAAATACCAGAGTCGAGCCAACCTTCTCAACCAGAACCGGTTGTCGAAAATCTGCTGATTGTCGAAACACCAGAGTCGAGCCAACCTTTTCAACCAGAACCGGTTGTCGAAAATCTGCTCATTGTTGAAATACCAGAGTCGAGCCAACCTTCTCAACCAGAACCGTTTGTCGAAAATCTACTCATTGTTGAAACGGTAGAGTCGAGCCAACCTTCTCAACCAGAACCGGTTGTCGAAAATCTACTCATTGTCGAAACACCAGAGTCGAGCCAACCTTTTCAACCAGAAGCCGTTGTCGAAAATCTACTCATTGTCGAAACACCAGAGTCGAGCCAACCTTCTCAACCAGAACCGGTTGTCGAAAATCTACTCATTGTCGAAACACCAGAGTCTATCGAGCATTCTCAACCAGAACCGGTTGTCGAAAATCTGCTGATTGTCGAAACACCAGAGTCGAGCCAACCTTTTCAACCAGAAGCCGTTGTCGAAAATCTGCTGATTGTTGAAACGGTAGAGTTGAGCCAACCTTCTCAACCAGAACCGGTTGTCGAAAATCTGCTGATTGTCGAAACACCAGAGTCGAGCCAACCTTCTCAACCAGAATCCCAACCAGTTGTAAAAAATAGGCAACTTAAAAAAAAGCCACAACCGAGTAGCAATTCTCAACCAGAACAGCCACCTGTTACCAAAAAGCGACAAATAGAAAGAAAGCAACAGAATAGCGACGACAGCGAAACACCACCCGCCGAGGACTCAAAATGAACCAATCACCAAGAGCCAATTACCCATTCCCAATTCCTAAAGGTTAGTAATGATTAGTAATATTATCGCCATTTACCGCAAAGAACTACAAAGCTATTTTGCCTCGCCATTAGCCTATGCCATCGCAGCAGTCTTTTGGCTAATTACCGGCTACTTTTTAATAGCCATCCTCCTCGCCCCCGACGGGTTAATCCCCCAAATCGGCCAGCGAGACCAAATGGGAATTACCGAACCCCCCATCGACGTAGCCTACGAATTCCTGCAACTATTTCTGCGAATAATGGGTTCCCTTTCACTGTTCGTACTACCTGCACTCTCAATGGGACTTTACGCAGAAGAACGCAAACGTGGAACCTTAGAACTATTAGCCACATCGCCCTTAACAAACTGGGCAGTTGCTACTGGCAAACTCCTCGGAGTTTTAACATTTTATACCACCATGTTGGTGCCCCTACTGTTCTGCGAGGCGATCGCCCTCAGTTCCTCAACCCCACCCGTACCCCCCGGAGTTCTCCTGCTAGGACACGGCGGCTTAATATTACTAGCAGCAGGAGTATTGTCCCTCGGAATGTTTATTTCCTCCCTCACAGACAGCACAATTTTATCAGCCATCCTCACCTTCGCTCTAGTATTATTTCTGTGGGTGATCGATGCAGCCGCCGTCGCTATCGGTGGCCCCTTCGGAACAGCATTAGGACATTTGTCGCTCTTAACACATTATACCAATCTTGTCAAGGGAGTTTTTGATACCAGCAGTTTAATTATGTTTGCCAGTTACATCATTTTAGGAGTATTTCTGACCGCCCAATCCATCGATGCTTTGCGATATCAGCGTTCTTAAAAACATCAGGGAAGAGTTCGGGTAATCAAGAGGGGAGAGTGGGAAAGTCGGAGAGTCGGAGAGTCGGAGATTAAAGGAGAGGCCAACAATTCCCAATTCCCAATTCCCAATTTCCCATTCCCCATTCCCAATTAATGTTAATTATTCCACTAATTTGTTGAAATAATGAGATTTATCAATCCAAAAATCGACTTTGCGTTCAAAAAAATATTCGGTTCCAGCGACAGCAAAGACATTCTGATTAATTTTTTAAACGCCATTCTTTATGAAGCACAACCAGTCATCGAAGACCTAGAAATAATCAACTCCCAACCAGAACCTCAAACTCTCGCAACCCAAGACACACACCTAGATGTCAAAGCCACAATTAACGGCGGCAGAATCGCCCTAGTTGAAATTCAACTGATCAACGTGCCTTTCTTCGGGAACAGAGTGTTGTACAACGCGGCCAAAAGCTACAGCCAGCAATTAACAGGAAAAGAACGCTACGAAAGACTAAAAACTGTAATTTCATTAAAAATTTCCGACTTTGAAATGTTTGAAAATCAACCCGAATTTATGTCACGGTTTGTTTTTCAAGAAAAAGAGCAACAGTTTGATTGTCCAGATACTGAAATAGAATTAGTATTTATCGAACTGCCAAAATTTAGAAAGGAATTAGCAGAATTAGAAACAACCGCCGACAAATGGATTTACTTTCTCAATAACACCAGCAATCTGGAGACTGTACCAGAAACACTGAGTGCAGTTCCCGAACTTCAGAAAGCTTTGATAATTGCCAACGAGGACAACTTCACTCAGCAAGAATTAAATGAATTGCAGAAGCAAGAAGTGTGGATTCAAGACCAGCAGATTGCCATAGATTTAGCAAGAGAACAGGAGACAAAAAGCGCTCAACTCTCGTTAATATTGCGTCAGCTAGTGCGGCGCTTAGGCACAATACAACCGGAAACAGAAAATTGCATCCGTCAATTAGGCATAGAGGAATTAGAAGCACTAGGAGATGCCGCAATCGATTTCAACCATCCGTCAGATTTAACAGCATGGTTGCAGGCTAATGCGATCTAGAATAACATCCTCGAACCGGAATTTTCTCACTCAATATTTAGATTATGAAAATTAGCAAAACAAATTGGAAATACGTTTTTTTGCTGGGCCCCCTCCTCATCGCAGCGGGGGTAACAGCAGCACTTGTATCTGGAGTATGGGAACCCCTGACAGTCGGTTTAGTTATTGCCGGAGCAGTGACGATCGCACTTTGGCTGCTATATTTGAGTTACGAACAAAGCTTTTGGGGGCAGCGTTCCACGCAAGCCAGCACCAACGCCCTAGTTGCTACCCTCGCCGTATTTGTGATTCTCGGAGTAATTAACTTTATAGCCGTTCGCTATCCCGTCCGCATCGACTTAACCGAAAGCCAACAATTTACTCTCGCCCCGCAGACTCAACAAATACTGCGAAACCTGCAACAAACAGTCAAAGTTTGGGTATTTGACCCCACCCAAAATCCCCAAATTAAAGAACTGCTGCAAAGCTACAAACGCGAGGGTGGCGAAAAGTTCCAATTTGAGTTTGTTGACCCGCTAGCCCAACCGGGAAAAGCGCGAGAATTTAGCATTACCAGCATCGGAGAAGTTTACCTGCAATCAGGGGACAAAAAACAAGTTCTGCAAAAAGGTGGCACTGCTTTTGGTAGCGACCCCAATCAAGGTCTTTCAGAAATCAAACTGACCAATGGCTTAGAAGAAATCCTGAGCACTCGCGTTGCGACAGTTTACTTTTTGCAAGGCAAAGGAGCCCGCCCGCTAAAGGAAGGTCAAGGCGGAATTCAGCAAGCTGAAAAAGCTTTGAAAGATAAATACTACAACGCCCAAACGCTGAATTTGACCGAACGCAAAGAAGTGCCACAAGATGCAGATGCTTTAATCGTTCCGGGGCAGGACAAACCGTTTTCCGATACAGAAATTAAAGCACTAAAAGCTTATCTCGATCGCGGCGGCAGTTTATTGTTAATGGTAGACCCGGCAACTGATACGGGATTGGACAAATTGCTGCAAGAATGGGGCGTAAAACTAGACACCCGTTTGGCCATCGATGCTTCGGGTAGTGGTCAAAGATTTGGCCTCGGCCCTACGGTTCCCACAGTCAGGCGCTACGGCGAACACCCGATTACTCAAAGTTTTGGCACCGGCATTTCATTTTATCCGTTTGCGCGTGCTTTGGAAACCTCGCCCGTAGCAGGGATAGAGGAAAAACCTCTGATTTGGACGAGTCAAGAAAGTTGGGCGGAAAGCGATTTGACGACGAGGAAATTGGAGTTCGATCAAAAGACCGATCGACAAGGCCCGCTATTATTAGGGGTAGCTTTAGTTCGATCGTCCACTGACAGCACTCAGTTAAAGCCCTCACCTTCACCAACACCGGTAACGCCTTCACCCCAAGCATCACCGACAACATCGCCATCACCGACAACATCACCATCACCGACAACATCGCCATCACCGACAACATCACCATCACCGACAACATCGCCATCGCCGACAACTTCACCGACAACATCGCCATCACCGACAACTTCGCCATCACCGACAACATCGCCATCGCCGACAACTTCACCGACAACTTCACCGACAACATCGCCATCACCGACAACTTCACCATCACCGACAACTTCGCCATCACCGACAACTTCGCCAACAGCTTCCCCAATCAGCTATTCGGTGATTGTCTCGCAAGAAGCTACGCCTCCAGCATTACCGACGACTTCGCCAACACCGGCAGCATCTCCCACAGCATCTCCCACAGAATATCCGGAAAGTTCGCCAACACCCACAGCATCTCCCACAGCATCTCCCACACCGACACCAGAAACATCTCCCACAGCATCTCCCGCAGCATCTCCCAGTCCAACAGCTACTCCTTCTACGCCTTCAGCTTCTGGAAAAACATCGCGAATGGTAGTAATTGGCACATCTCAATTTGTGACTAACGGTTGGTTTGACCAACAACTCAATAGCGACGTGTTTCTCAATTCAGTCAGTTGGTTGAGTAAACCAGACCAGCAAAGCTTTTCTATCAGTCCGAAAAAAGCTACCAACCGCCGCATTAACATGACGGCTATTCAAGTAGGATTGCTGGTTTTAGCTTGGCTAGTTTGGCCTTTACTCGGACTGGGAATTGGGGGCGCTATCTGGTGGAAGAGAAGATAAGTTAGTTGACTGTTGACTGTTGACTGTTGACTGTTGTCAGTTGACAGTTGACGGTTGTCAGTTCTTATTAATAACAGACTCCCCAATGCCCAATGCCCCATGCCTAATTCTCAGTTATTATGAAATTGCAGAAAAATACATTAGTATTGATAGCCGTCGCGTTGAGCATGACAGGGTTGGTTGCTTTGTTCGAGATGCAAGTGTCTCCGAAACAGGAAGCCGCGAAGGAAGAAAAACAGAAAATTTTTGCTTTCAAGTCCGATCGCGTACAATTCTTTACAGTCAAAACTCCGGAAAATATATTGACTTTTGAGCGAGTTTATGCAACAAAAGGAGGCAAGTCTAGCTGGGAAATGAAATTGCCAGTGCAAGCACACGCAAGTCAAGCATCGGTGGATTTTTTGCTAGACAGGCTCGCAACAGGAAAGAGCGATCGCACGATTAATATTAGTGCTGCTCAACTGCCAGAATTCGGTCTCGACCAACCCCAAGCTACAGTCACAGTAAAACTGGACAACCAGGAAACTCACCGCCTAGTTTTAGGCAAAACAGACTTTAGCGGCCGCTTCTTGTACGCTCAAGCCAATCCGCCGGAAGCGCCCCCTCAAAATTCCGCCCAAAATTTACCCGTGCTGCTAGTGCCTTTTGACTTTAAAAATGCCGTCCAGCGACCTTTGTCAGAGTGGAAAAAAGCAGAAGTACCCAAAACAGACAAACCGCAAAAACCATCTCCCACCCCAAGTCCTGAGAATAAATAGATGGCCAGTCTATCTGAGAAGTTGCACAATTCTCAATAAGCCTTTTATGAACAGGCAAGATGCCTGTGAAGCGAAGACTGAATTTTCTTGTCGAACAGGCATCTTGCCTGTTGCTGACAATGGTGCGCTCTGGGATAGAATTTAAAGAACAAATCCCAAAACCTGTTACATCCAACATTCCTCACCTAAAATACAGAAAAGTCTTAACTTAAACTGTATTTAAGTAGCGTGCATTACCCCCAGGAAAGGGCGAATATGTTTCAGACAGCACTCAACAAAGGTACGACAGCAACGGATACAGCGCTTGACGTTGAACTCCGCAAGGTCTTTAAGGTATTTAACGGCGAAACCGCAGTCCGCGGAGTAGACTTCAACATCCGCCAAGGAGAATTTTTTAGCATTCTCGGGCCTAGCGGCTGCGGCAAGACTACGACGCTGCGGTTAATCGCTGGGTTCGAGACTCCCTCGGCGGGCGAATTAATGATTCGCGGCCAGTCGATGACCAACACTCCAGCTTACCGCCGTCCGGTAAATACTGTGTTTCAAAGCTACGCTTTGTTCGGACACATGAATGTCTGGGACAATATCGCTTTTGGATTGCGGATAAAAAAGCTGGGGAAAGCGGAAATTGAAGAACGGGTACGGGAAGTTTTGGCATTGGTGAAAATGGAATCTTTCGCCAACAGGTTTCCCGGTCAAATGTCCGGCGGCCAGCAGCAGCGGGTGGCTTTGGCGAGAGCTCTGGTAAATCGACCGGCGGTTCTGCTGCTGGACGAACCTCTCGGTGCTCTGGATTTGAAGTTGCGCAAGCAGATGCAGTTGGAACTGTCGAATTTGCATCAAGAACTCGGTTTGACTTTTGTGATGGTGACTCACGACCAAGAAGAGGCGATGAGTCTGTCTGACCGGATTGCGGTGATGCACGAGGGGAGGATCGAGCAAATTGGCTCTCCTGAAGAAATTTATGAGTGCCCGCAGACGGCTTTTGTGGCGGATTTTATTGGCGATACGAATTTGTTTGCGGGTACGGTAGAATCGATCGACCGATCGACTCTCACAGTTCGCACATCAGCCAATCTCAAAATAATCGTTCAACAGTCGGATATGTGGAGTGGTGTCACAGGCGACTCTGTTGTGGTCAGCGTTCGGCCGGAAAAAGTATATTTGAATCTCTACCAGCCGGAAGTGTCGGTCAACTGTTTTGAAGGGCGGCTCAAAAATACTATGTACATGGGCACGCACGTTCATTACGTGGTTGAGTTGGCGTCGGGCGATAAAATTACTGTGCGCCAGCCAAATACCGGCGGCTCTTTCCCAGATCCCCACACGCCGATTTATGCTTACTGGGGAACTACTGATTGTCTCGCTTTGACCGATCGAGCATAATTACGAAAGAAGTTCGGCAACGAACCCGCGATCGAGATTTAACCGATGTCACGGAGGTCGGGAAGTTCGGCAACGAACAGTGTACGGGATTTAACCGATTTAACGGATGGATGTTGCAGGGAAGTTCGGCAACGAACAGTGTAGGGATTTAACGGATTTAATCGAATTTCCCAATCCCCAATTCCCAATCTAAAATCTAAAATCTAAAATCTAAAATCGAATTTCCCAATCCCCAATTCCCCAATCTAAAATCTAAAATCTAAAATCTAAAATCGAACTGTGCCTCCGACTAACTTACCAATTTCCAGGATTTTTCCGGCTAATTCTACACGCCGTCAGTTCCTAAAAAATTCGGCGGCGACAATTTCCGGGTTAGCTGTTTCTAGTTGCGGCTGGCGGCTTGCAGACGTACAATCTGCTCCTCCCGTCAAAGGTTCTGCCGACCAACTTTTCATCTATACTTGGGCAGGCTATACCGATAACGCTTTGCTCGATCGCTTTGCCCAAAAAACCGGCATTCGCGTAGTGGCCGACGTATTTAGTTCCAACGAAGAGATGCTGGCGAGAGTTCAAGCCGGTGGCGCCCGCGCCTACAGCATCATTTACCCGTCTGACTACATGGTGGTTCAAATGACGGAACTCGGGCTGTTGAGCCCATTAGACCACTCGATTTTGGGCGGGCTCGATCGGCTCAAAAAACAGTTCCAAAACCCTGTCTATGACCCAGGAAACCGCTACAGCGTGCCTTTGAGTTGGGGAACCACAGGCTTGATTTACAACACCGAACAACTTAAAGAAGCTCCTGAAGATTGGAACTATTTGTGGGAACACAAAAAGGAGTTAGCAAAGCGAATGACGCTGGCCAGTGATGTCCGAGAAGTCATGGGCGCTGCGTTGCGGATGCTGGGTTATTCTCTGAATTCTACGAACCAAGAGCAAGTGAAAAAAGCTTACGAAAAGTTGGTGGAACTCAAACCGGCGATCGCATCTTTTACTACTGATGCTTGGCGGCCTCAAATGCTGACGGGGGATTTGAAAGTAGCTATGTGTTATTCTTCTGATGCTAATGAAGTAATTTCAGATAACGATAAATTGAAGTATGTCGTTCCCAAAAGCGGTTCTTCTCTGTGGACTGACACTTTAGTAATTCCTAAAGGTTCTCCCAATCCCGAAGCAGCTTATAAATGGATTAACTTTCTGCTGCAAGGCGATGTCGCTGCTTCTTTAGTAGAGCGGCTCAGTTTTTCAACTCCTTCGGAAGATGCTTTTAGTTTGTTGACGCCGGAAGTCCGTGAAAACGAGATTCTTTTCCCTTCGGAAGATATTTTGAAAAAGTGCGAAGGTGTGGCTCCGGTAGGGAAATTTATGGAAGTGTACGATCGCTATTGGACTCAATTAACCAGCGGCTAATCATCAAACATAGGGCGGGTTTTACACACAATCTCTGATTCTTACCCAATATTTACATAAACCCGCCCCCGTACAGCCGATCGCCTACTATATCCGTATTATATCCGCGTTAATCCGCGGTTAAAAACTCAAAAAAATTGATTTATGGCTGTTTCAACTAGAACTCCCCCTCCTATTCCTCCCAATTCTCCCTTGAAGGCTGAAACTGTTTCCCCGTGGTCGGCGTGGACAGGCCCGCTGGCATTGCTCGGCCCTTCTGGCTTGTTGCTGCTTTTATTATTAGTCATACCAACTCTGGTGATTTTTCAGCTTAGTTTGGTGCCGAATATTAAGCCTGGAGATTTAGTGAATCCTTCGGGAATCGCCAACTACCTGCGAGTGTTTGAGCCGCTGAATTTGCAGGTGATGGGGCGATCGCTCTTTTTCGCAACGGGGACTACTATTCTGTGTTTGCTGCTGGGATTTCCCGTCGCTTACTGGATCGCCCTCAATGTCTCGAAAAAGTGGCGGAATTTAACTTTGTTAGGCTTTGTATTGCCGCTGTGGACTTCTTCGCTGTTGCGATCGTATGCTTGGATTACAATTCTGCGTCCTACGGGGGTTCTCAACTCGCTGCTGGCACTTGTAGGCATTCCTCCTCTAGAATTGCTCAATCAAAGTTCCGCAGTTTTAATCGGCATGGCTTACAGTTATTTGCCTTATATCGTGACAATTCTCTACGCTTCTTTGGAAAAGTTAGACCGCAGGTTGCTAGAAGCATCTCAGGATTTGGGCGCCAATCCAGTGGAAACTTTCTGGAAAGTGACAGTACCTCAGACGATGCCGGGAATTGCTGCGGGTTCTTTGCTAGTATTTATTAGCTGTTTGGGCGATTTTGTCGATCCGGAGTTGCTCGGTGGAGCTTCGAGCATGACGGCGGCTCGTTTAATTTACAATCAGTTTTTGGGGGCAACTCAAAATTGGGGGCTGGGTTCGGCTCTGAGTATGGTACTAATCTTTGCAGTGAGTATCGGAATTGCCCTTTTGCTCAAATATGGCGATCGTAATGCAATTTAGGAGGAAGAAGGAAGAAGGAAGAAGGAAGAAGGAAGAAGGAAGAAAACAATCCTAACCTATTACCAATTACCAATTACCCATTACCGATTACCGAGACATGGAAAATACCACCGAAAATCCACAGGAGGAAATACAAGCCGATATGTACTTAAAACCTAAATTTAAGATTTCTTGGCAGGTGATATTTGCCGTTTTGATGTTTTTTTATATGTACCTGCCCATCCTCGTACTCACCTTTTACAGCTTTAACAAATCGCGTTTTAGCGCCGGCTGGGAAGGATTTACTTTAGATTGGTACGTTAAATTATTTAGCGATACGCGGATCTTAATTGCCCTGAGAAACAGCTTAACAGTGGCTGTTTGTGCAGTTGCAATCTCGGCTGTACTCGGCACTTTAATGGCCGTTGGTTTAGCCCGCTACCGCTTTCCTGGCAAGAATTTATATCAGGGAGTTTCCTACTTGCCGATTATTATTCCAGATATTGCGACCGCGGTTGCTACTCTGGTATTTTTAGCGGCGCT
The DNA here is from genome assembly GCF_036700785.1 of Microcoleus sp. S28C3. Taxonomy (NCBI): domain Bacteria; kingdom Bacillati; phylum Cyanobacteriota; class Cyanophyceae; order Oscillatoriales; family Microcoleaceae; genus Microcoleus; species Microcoleus sp. S28C3. Next base: position 26,530 of record NZ_JAUBPO010000023.1, read on the forward strand.
GGCTATTCCTCTGAGTTTGTGGACAATTGTCGCCGCTCACGTTGTGTTTTGTCTGGCTTACATCGCTCTAGCTGTTTCTACTAGATTGGCTGATTTAAACCCGTATTTAGAAGAGGCTGCCTTGGATTTGGGTGCCACGCCTGTTGAAGCCTTTATTCAGGTTTTGCTCCCTCAATTAATACCCGGAATTGTTTCGGGTTGTCTGCTGTCTTTTGTCCTCAGCATGGACGATTTTTTGATTGCGAGTTTTACTGCAGGTAGCGGGACTACAACTCTGCCGATGGAAATTTTTAGCCGGATTCGGACTGGGGTGAAACCGGATATTAATGCTCTCAGCGTGCTGTTGATAGTAGGTTCGGGAGGATTGGCATTTTTAGCGGAATATTTGCGCGGCCGGGGCGAGCAAAAACGGGCTCATTAGTCATTAGTCATTGGTGATTAGTCACCAAAAAACCCGGTTTCGTTAAGAAACCGGGTTTATGAAGCGGTGTGGTGCCAAGTACGAACCCTACAAAAGTTCTGCGTGTAGGACCCAATTGCTGCTACTTGGCTGGTAATTTCACTTTAGTAGCCAAACCTAGTGCTTCCAAAACTTGAATTGTCATCCAAGTGAAGTCAATTTCCCACTTTTCCATCCCGTGACGCGCCGAGTATTGATAAGCATGGTGGTTGTTGTGCCAGCCTTCACCGTAAGTCAGGACAGCCACCCACCAACAGTTAGTAGAACTATCGTTTGTTTCGTAGGTGCGGTAGCCAAATTTGTGAGTGGCGCTGTTAACAAACCAGGTGCAGTGATACACCAAAACTAAGCGTACAAAAATTACCCAGACTACAAACGGCCAGCCTGCGGCTAAGTAAAGCAAAACGCCAAAGACGATTTGCATCGGGAGAAAGTAGTTTTGCAAAAACTGGTAAAACGGGTCGCTCGAAATGTCTTTTGTGCAGCGGGCAATTTCAGCGTGAGCTGGACCTTTATATAGCATCCAGCCGATGTGACTCCACCAAAAACCCTTTTGGGCATTGTGAGGGTCGAGCGCATTTTGGTCAGAGTTGGTGTGGTGCAATCGGTGCAGCCCAACCCAATCAATTATTCCTCCTTGACAGGCAAGGGCTCCGCAAAATGCTAGAAAGTATTCTACGAATTTTGGTGTCTGAAAACTGCGGTGGGTGAGCATACGATGCCATCCCAGAGTTATTCCCAAACCGCCGGTTATCCAGTGCATGAATACTGTTAAACCAACTGCTGTCCAATTGAAGTTACTGGGTAGCAGTGCGAACAAAGCGCCGATATGAAGTCCTGCTAAACTAATAACGTGCTTCCAATTGTATTGGAGTTTTTCTTGCGTTGCAATTGTCATTCTCTTTTTGATTTCTGATGAGATGCCGAGCTAGATTCACGCATAATAGTTGGGGATTGAGCAGTGAACTTTTTTGCTGCACTCTTGCCCAAACTAATAAAGAATCAATGATAGATTTGGGATTAGGATTGAAAAAGATTTACGGTTGTATTTTGAAAATAAAAAATTTGGCTGCCAAACAAATTTTTTTCTTCCCAATTATATTATAACTGATTCTGGTTTTGGTTGGGTCGATCGCACCAGAGGATTCGAGCTTACTTCAACCCAACCTATACCGATCGCAAAAACAGGATTAGTCATTGGTCACGAGCCATTAGTCAAGAACAGATGACCGATCACCAATAACTAATTGCCGATCGCTATTTTTCTGCTAATTTCACTTTGGTTGCCAAACCCAGCGATTGCAGCAGTTGAATTGTCATCCAGGTGAAGTCGATTTCCCACCATTGCAGGCCGTGGCGAGCCGAGTATTGAAAGGCGTGGTGGTTGTTGTGCCAGCCTTCGCCGTAGGTGAGCAGGGCAACCCACCAGCAGTTCGTCGAGCGATCGCCCGACTCGTAGGTGCGGTAGCCGAATTTGTGGGTAGCGCTGTTAACCAGCCAAGTGCAGTGGAACACCACCACGATCCGCATAAACACGCCCCAAACCACGAAAGACCAGCCGCCTAATAAATAAAGCAACACACCGAACACAACTTGGATGGGGATAAAATATGCTTGGAGAAACTTGTATACTGGGTCGTCGCCAATGTCTTTAGTAAAGCGGGGGATTTCAACTCTGATCGGGAGATCCGAGAGCATCCAGCCCATGTGGCTCCACCAGAAGCCTTGATTGGAATCGTGGGGATCTGTTCCGGTGTCGGAATGTATGTGGTGTAACCGATGCATTCCTACCCAGTCGATCGGGCCGCCTTCACACGAAAGAGTACCGCAAATAACTAGAAAATACTCTAGCCATTTCGGTGTTTGAAAACTGCGGTGGGTGACGAGGCGGTGAAATCCGAGAGTAATTCCTAAACCACCTGTTACCCAATGCAGGAATACTGCTAGCCCGACCGCAGACCAGCTAAAATTACCCGGCAGCAAAGCAAATAAAGCACCGATGTGCAGAAAGGCCATAAAGCCTACGACAGGCCAATCAGGAGAAGTTTTTTTGGAAGTTGCAATCGTCATGAATATATTATGTTTACAAACTAGGGGCCGCATCTACGCCATAATGAACAGCGCGCACGCAAAGGGTGAGCGAGGTATAGATGAATAGCGTTTCACGGCTACAGGAAGCAGAACAGGCACTCTTTCAGATTTTTTCTGGTATTGACACTACAGTCAAGCAAAATCTTCAACGAGTCTTAAAAGCTTTTCGCAGCCACCGGGTTGGAGTCCACCATTTTGCAGGGGTTACGGGTTACGGCCACGACGATTTGGGTCGGGAGACTTTGGACGGGGTGTTTGCCGAAGTGGTAGGGGCAGAGGCCGCGGCTGTCCGGGTACAGTTTGTTTCGGGTACTCACGCGATCGCGTGTGCTCTTTTTGGCATCCTGCGTCCTGGTGACGAAATGTTGGCAGTGGCTGGTTCTCCCTACGATACTTTAGAAGAAGTGATCGGCTTGCGGGGGCAAGGTCAAGGTTCACTGCTTGAGTTTGGCATTAGTTACCGTGAGTTGCCTCTAACTCGCGAAGGAAGTTTGGATTGGCAGGCACTGAGCTCTACTATTTCAGCAAAGACTCGCCTGGTTTTTATCCAGCGCTCTTGCGGCTATTCTTGGCGGTCGAGTTTGTCTATTTCTGAGATTGAAAAAATCGTCGCCATAGTCAAACATCAGAATCCTAGCACAATTTGCTTTGTTGATAATTGTTACGGGGAGTTTGTTGATGATTGCGAACCTACTGCTGTGGGTGCGGATCTGATGGCTGGTTCTTTAATCAAAAATCCGGGGGGTACGATCGTCCCTGCTGGAGGCTACGTCGCCGGCAGGGCGGATTTGGTGGAGGCCGCAACTTGTCGCTTGACGGCGCCGGGAATCGGCAGCAGCGGCGGCGCAACTTTTGATTTGAATCGACTGCTGTTTCAGGGTTTATTTATGGCTCCCGGTTTTGTGGGGGAGGCGATGAAGGGAAATCATTTAACGGCTTATATTTTTTATAAGTTGGGTTATCGAGTGAATCCTATGCCTTTGGCTAGAAGACGAGATGTGATTCAGGCGATCGAATTCGGTTCTGCTGATAAATTAGTGGCTTTTTGTAAGGCCGTTCAGCAAAATTCTCCCGTGGGTTCTTATTTAGACCCGATCCCAGCTCCGATGCACGGATATGAAAGTCAGTTGGTGATGGCTGGGGGTACTTTTATTGATGGGAGTACGTCGGAGTTTTCGGCTGACGGGCCTCTGCGGGAGCCTTACGTGGCTTTTTGTCAGGGGGGGACTCATTGGACTCATGTATCGATCGCCCTTGAGGCTGCGATCGAGGGTGTGGGCCCAGCTAAGTAAGTTTGTAGTGAGGACTTCTGTCTTCTCTGTGGCTGATAGTCAATAAGGACTAAAGTCTTTACTACAAAAAATTTTTGTAAAGAATAATCAGACCGACAATAAATCCGATGATTGTTCCGAAGCCGATAATAAAGCCGATCGGCGTGGCATTTCCCTCATCAGCTTTTTCAATTTCTGCCAATTCTGCTAAAGTTAAAACTTTGACATCATCGGGCAAATTCATTCAGCATTGCTGAGTGCTTGAATATCGCTGTTCATAATCACATTTACATGGCGCGTAATTTTGTCAATTTCCCAATCCCACCACCGAATTTCTAATAGTTTGGCAACTTCATCATCGCTAAAACGCTGTTTAATTGGATGTGCGGGGTTTCCACCTACAACGGTGTAAGCGGGAATGTCTTTTACTACAACGGATTTTGCGGCAATAACGGCACCGTCGCCAACTTTTACTCCTGGCATAATCAAGGATTCATAGCCGAGCCACACATCATTGCCAATTACGGTATCGCCTTTACTTGGCAGTTCCATTAATAAATTCATGGCTGTTTCCCAACCTTTTCCAAAGATGGGAAAAGGATAAGTTGAAATGCCGTCTAGTTTATGATTTGCACCGTTCATAATGAATTTGACATTGGTAGCGATCGCGCAAAATTTGCCAATAATTAATCGGTCGTTTCCGTAGTTATAAAGTACATTTTTTTCAAAATTTTCTGGCTCTATTGGATCGTCGTAATATGAGTAATCGCCGACGAGAATGTTGGGGGATTTAATAAAGTTTTTGATGAAGCATACCCGCCGCTGATCGACCATCGGATAAGGTCGGTTTGGATCGGGCCCTATTTCTGTCATAGTTTCAAGCCTTATTCGTTAAGCTGCTGGATTGATGTACTGTTAATTAGAGTTAGATTTGCTTCTGCTTCAATAACATAGAGTAATAAGGTTTGTCAAGGGGTGGGCGAGAAATTTTGGTCGATCGCCCTGCAAGAAATGAGACAAAATGGTAAAAACCAACATCCATCCGTGTTGCGAAACGGTTAAAAATCCCAAATTAATATTAAAGAAGCGATCGCAGTGAGATAATTTATGAGAGTACGAACCTACTTCATCGGTGATACCCAACAAATTGTAAAACTGTTTTACGACACCGTACCATTGCAAGATGCGATAGCCAAATACACAGCCGTGGAACCCCATTCTACTCTGGTGAAAATTGCCCGCGGCTTGGGAATTTGCCTGGGAGATTAACACAGAAGTTACCCAAATTGTACCTTAAAAAAGGTTCGTAGTTGCGCTTGGGCGCTCCGGAGTACCCAAGCGCAACTACAAACCTACTTCTCTAGCAATTACCGCAGCAGCAATGAGGCGATCGCATTCAATAATTCCTGGCATTCGTCCGCAGCTAACAAGTCATCAGAATTACGAACCAGACAGTTATAAATATAATGCGCTGCTTGAATTTGCTCCGGCACTTTGTAGCCTTCCCAAACTTCCTTATTGGGAATAATAAACAGCAAACTTGCTAGCATCTTTTTTTGAAGGATTAGAGAATTAGGGTGAGATTCAAACAGCACCTCGGTTGAACCCGATAAAAATCGGCGGATCTCAAACCCCGTAGAATTTATTTGCTCCTTTAAAGCTTGTAAAAAAATATATTGATAAACTGTAATTAAGCTATAATTTCCTAAGAGAGTCTCAGCGAGTTGCTCTTGAAAAAAATCGATATCTTCACTTTGGCAGTAAAGCATATCTGGCAAAGGCAAAGCCAAAACTTCGGGATGATTGACTCGACCCCAAATGTGGGTGAGAACGTGGTCTCTACTTAAAGTCCGAAAGTCCATACTTTTAGAGCCTGCAGTTAACTTATGAAAAAAAAAGGAAAGATTGAATGATTTTCAACCTAACAGATTAATTTCCCCCACACCTTCCCCTTCCACCTCTTTTAAATTACTTGTAGCTCATTTAGCAGAGTCGGGAAATCACCCGATCGGATTATCTTTGAGAGTGAGGGCGATCGAGGCCTACAATCTAATTAACACCGGAGACTATTTATGAGAGTACGAACCTACTTCATCGGTGATACCCAACAAATTGTAAAACTGTTTTACGACACCGTACACGAAGTAAACATCCGCGATTACACAAAAGCACAAGTAGATGCTTGGGCTCCAGCAGATATCGATATCGAAAGTTGGACTAAAAGTTTAAGCAGTAAATTTACTTTCGTAGCAGAAGAGGGTGATAAAATTTCAGGTTTTGGGGAATTAGAAGCAAGCGGCCATATCGATCGCTTTTACTGTCATCAAGATTTTCAAAGACAAGGAGTTGGTAGGCTAATTTTAAAACAAATTGAGTCAAAAGCCAAAGACTTAGGAATTAACAAGTTGTTTACCGAAGCCAGCATTACAGCTCGACCTTTTTTTGAAAGCCAGGGATTTATTGTGATTAGAAAACAAGAAGTAGAACGCAGAGGACAAAAATTCATCAACTTTTCAATGCAAAAAAATATATAAACAACGAGTTGTGTAAAATTAGATCGAAGAGTTTTACTGAGGAGTTGCGATGGTGACGGAAGCTACAAATGTGCTGGGCGGAAAGTTAGAGAATTGCTGCACTTCGCCAATGACGGGGTATTATCGGGACGGCAAATGCAATACAGGTGGTGGCGACTTTGGGGCTCACACTGTTTGTGCTCAACTGACGGAAGAGTTTTTGCAATTCACCAAGTCGAATCGAAATGATTTGAGCACTCCCGTTCCCGAATTTAACTTTCCCGGTTTGAAACCTGGGGATTGCTGGTGTTTGTGCGCCTCTCGCTGGAAGGAAGCAATGGATGCGGGAGTTGCGCCGCCTGTGCTTTTGGCTGCGACTCACGCCTTGACTTTGGAATACGTTTCTTTGGATGAATTGAAGCAACACGCTGCTGATTTGTAGGAAAATGTTGGTGTGCGATCGCTTTTAGTCAATAAGGGCGATCGGGTTTTTCTGATGAATAGGAAATTTATCCTTCGTAACTCAAATATTTAACTGCGATCGGGCGTCACTGTAAATTTTTATGGTTGAGTTTGTGGTTCCCACTTACAGATAGACTCTGGTTTGAGAGGGCAAGTTTTGGGAGCGATGGGATTTCCGCTGAGGTCGAGAATGCTCAGGTTACTCAAAGATTCCAAGGGTTGGATGTCGCTGATTTTATTGTTGCTGAGGCTGAGAAAAGTCAGGTTAGTCAAGGATTCGAGCGGTTTGATGTCGCCCAGAAGATTTGTATCGAGGAAGAGCCCAGTAAGGTTAGTCAAAGATTCGAGCGGTTTAATGTCGCTGATTTTATTGTTGCTGAGGACGAGAGAAGTCAGGTTAGTCAAGGAGTCGAGCGGTTTAATGTCGCCCAGAAGATTTCCGGTGAGGACGAGAATGCTCAGGTTAGTCAGGGATTGTAGCGGTTTAATGTCGCTGATTTTATTGTCGCTGAGGTCGAGCGCAGTCAGGTTAGTCAAGGATTCGAGCGGTTTAATGTCGCTGATTTTATTGTCGCTGAGGACGAGAGAAGTCAGGTTAGTCAAGGATTCGAGCGGTTTAATGTCGCTGATTTTATTGTCGCTGAGGTCGAGTTGAGGCACGTTAGTCAAAGATTGTAAGGGTTTGATGTCGCTGATTTTATTGTTGTAGAGGAAGATATCTGTCAGGTTAGTCAAAGATTGTAAGGGTTTGATGTCGCCCAGAAGATTGTTGTGGAGTTCGAGCGCAGTCAGGCTAGTCAAGGATTCTAGCGGTTTGATGTCGCTGATTTGATTGTTTCCGAGCGCGAGCGTAGTTAGGTTAGTCAAGGATTGCAAAGGTTTGAGGTCGCTGATTTGATTGTTTCCTAGCGTGAGCCAATTCAGGTTAGTCAAGGATTGCAAAGGTTTGAGGTCGCTGATTTGATTGTTGTGGAGGGAGAGACGATTCAGGTTAGTCAAAGATTGTAAGGGTTTGAGGTCGCTGATTTGATTGTCGTAGAGGTAGAGTTCCGTGAGGGTCAAAAGTTTCTGATTAGCCGCATCGCACTCAGTAGTCTCAGCTTTCTGCAACAGCACCTCAACAGTATGTTTAGCTTCAGGGCTCAAATCAGCTTTTTGGCGACACCAATCGGCAAATGTTCGTCTACTGTTTCCCGATCGCACTTCTGCTGCTTTCGCCGACACTCCATTTCCAGATAATGCTAGGATCGCACAACCAGTAAGTGCGATCGACTTTGGTAACTTCATGTGTTTCTGTGCAACTATAAGTGTCATAATCTTGTACCTCTAATTTTCCCCACTGTCTAAAACAAATACACTGCCTTACCGTGTCCCTGCCAAACATCTATCAAAAACTCTCTGAATCACCTCACTCAGGCAACTTATACTAATTTTTAGGTCGTCATTTTGCATGATATTCTGTGCCGAGCGATGATATTTCCCCGCTGGGTACCCTACGCAACTAATTAATATCAACTCCCACCAAATCTGCCACAACTTTCTCCAATCCAGCTATCACCTTCGCCGTCCGTTCCCAATCAACCTTGTCGGGTGTATCTTGCGCCGTGTGATAGTAAGGATAGCGATAGGGAGCAGTATCTGTCACCATCAGCCCTGGATAACCATGCTGCCAAAAAGACCATTGATCTGACCAACCAACACCAGGAATGCCACCCGGAATTGCTGCACCTTCCGAGGGAAATTCAGCATGGTGGCGGAAAGATGCGATCGCCTCTCTAACCAATTTACTTGAGGATGTATTGCCAATAAATCCGATAAAATTCCCCGACGTAGGATAAAAAAGGTTTAATGGTGCTGGATATTTCTGACTGTTTTTCGCATCTGAGTAATAACAATACTTCGGACAGTTTTATATATTATCGAGTGTCCGAAACCCAGACTGGCTATATGGTGGACTATTATTTCAAGGTTTAAGTCCAGCCCTAAGTTTCCTAAAATGCGTTAAAAATGGCAGGGCTTTCTCTGTAAGGCTTACAGGGCCGTTAAAAAACTGTCCGAAGTATTGTAATAACCAATTGTTTCTAAACTGAGCATCGAAACAATTTTTTCATTACGCTCTCTGCATCTTTTGGCATAAACCAAACTCCCCATATCAGCCGTCCAGAAAAAAGGCGGTTCCTCATTCACAAACTCAACAAAACGCACAGTCTTTTCAGGCTTTTTACCTGCAAACATTCTCGCTAAAGCTAGCACTCCCGCCGCCCCAGTTGCGTTATCATTTGCCCCAGGACTCCCCACCACAGAATCATAATGTGCCCCAATTACAACAATTTCATCTACCTTTTTTCCCCCGGGAATCTCAACTTCTATGTTATAATAAAAATTATCATCAATTTTATATCCTTGTCGTTCAACTTTATAGCCAGCAGTTTGAAATGATGCTTCGAGAAAGTCAGCAGCTTCTACAAGTTTTTGATATTGTATAAAGTTGCGCTCTCCGATTTCACCAGCGAGCTTTTCCACATCGCGCTGTAAAGCATCTCGGAGCGAGATTTCCTGTGCTGTTAAAGGGGGAATTGTCCCGCTGTAGCTTTTCCCTGGCATTGCAATCATACTCAACCATATCCCACTAATCAGGCTAATTAAGATTGTACTAAGGATAGCCAGTCTAGTTAACGTTCCGCGATTCCATAATCCTATTGTTCCCAATTGCATTTGTTTTCTATCTTTTGCTATCCTTGTTTAGCAGGGTGCGTCAGTTAGCGTTATTTTTTCAATAATCCAACAGCTTTTGACTGACGCACCCTACAAGTTTACACATCTGGTAACTTATACTGCCCCACAATCCGCTTAGCATATTCCGGCACATGAGCCTCTAATTTCTCCGGGTAATTCCGCTTCACGTACAGATAATTGCGAGTGAAATGAGAATCAATCGAAAACCGAGCATATTCCAAACCCTTCGGCCCAATTCTCTCAATAAAAACTCCCATTAACTTCGCCGCCCACATCGGCAAAGTCACCCCTTTTTCATAAGCCGGAATGCTTTGCTGAACCGCTTCTTTTCTGTTTCCCTGAGACATCACGGGCTGAGTATTTAGCTGATCCGTTACTAAATCTAACATCTCTTGCCCGGTGTCATTTCGCACCACAATCCACTGCCAGCCAAAAGGTGCTCCCATGTAGCCCACAACTAAATCTGCTAAAGAATTGACATAATCAAAACAGCTCAAACAAGAAGGAGCAAAAACATCTTTCAATTCCTTAGTATTCAGCCCGAAAAACGGCACTTTTTCTTCCGAACCATCTTCGTGTTTGAAGTGAACGTTAAAGTCTTGCATAAACTCATAAGATACAACTGTTTGGGGAGAACGGCTAGTCGTATCTAGGAATTTCTGCAAGCCTGCACGGCTGACATTATCGACACAGGGAGTTCCCAAAACGTAGAGCTTCTCTAAACCGAGTTTTTTCTCGACTGTTCGCAAGGCTTGAATTTGACAGCCGACGCCAATTACTAACAGCCGCTTCATCCCCGATTTTTCGATTTGTTCTAATACTGAAAGGTTGGGAGAGAGAGTTGGTTTGTTGACTTTTGCTGCGAGAATTTCCTCGCGATTCCTAGCAATAATCGGCATCGGTTGAAAACGGTCTTCTTTGGTATTCTGGACGCAAACAACACCTTCTACAATTCCTTTTTCAAGCATTTCAATCGCAATTGTACTGACGATTCCCGTCCACTGAGCGCCCTCGATCGGCTCTTTTTTCCGAGCAGCCATCATATTTTGACTGACTCCGAAATACCAATCGTCGGGATTGTCGAGATTGCGCGATCGCCCGTGAATCTCTGCTTCTAATTCTGCGATATGCTGTGTTAAGAAAGCACAAGATTCCTTGACATAATGGATGTAATATGTATCGCACAAACCGCACTCGCTGCAAAGTTCTTTAGCGGGCCGGCGGCTACCCGGTTTCAGGGCTTTGGATTTTTGGTGTTTACTAGAATCAGTTGCGGTCATCTAAATTACTTATTTTATGCAGATATGGCTTTTGTTAGGATATCACAGCAATTCTGGTTATTAAGTAGTCGCTCTAATTAAACGTAAAACTTTGTTGGCTATTCAGAAATCCGTCAGGGCGGTATCTCTTGGAACTCCCCTACAGAAACCGGGTTTCTAGGTCTTAGATCTTTGGGGACGAATATCCTTATTTTTTTAGTGCCTCTTAGCTCGGATTTTGTTTGCGTAGGAGCGAATTCTATTCACCCGGGATTATTAGTATAGAATCCGGATCGAGCGGGGGATCGCGCGAATACATTGCCAAATAAAGCTATAAAAAAATGGTAAAAATGTTTGTGATAACAGCCATAGCTGGCATCACGATGAATCTCGCAATTTCGAGCTTAGGATTTGCTGCTTTAGTTCGCCCTGTTCCCGCTATGAATCAAACTGTTGCGACTCTAGAAAGAATGCTCAGCGCGACACAAAAGCCGGTGGCGCTGAACTATTCGCGCCTGGGGATTGGCGGCGTTCGGTTGGGGATGCCTGTAGAAGAGGCAAAACGCAAGTTGGGAAAACCGCAGCGGGACGAAACTAAACCTGCTGGGTCTGCCATCGGCGGCAAGATTCGCACGCTAACCTACTCAGGATTGACGGTAGCAGCATGGGAGGGCAAAGTTTATTTAATGTCTACTACCAATCCCAAGTTTCTGACAATGGATGGTGTGAAGGTAGGAGATAACAGCCAAAAAGTTGTTAAAGCTTACGGTTACGGGTCGCAATCTGTGCAGGGTGGATTGACTCGGTTGATTTACAGCAATGACCAAAAGGCTTCTAATTTGATTTTGGAACTTAAGGGCGATCGCGTGCAAAAAATTATTGTGAGCACGCAGCTAAACTGAAATATTAAACCGCAGTGCAAACATCTCGGTTTACAAGTTTGTAGTAAGGACTTTATTCCTTATTTATTAAGATTTTTAGCCTTTCGGTGAGTTGACTGGAGGGCTTTTTCCTGATGTGCGATCGCCCGAGTCTCCTTAATCCTCTTCATCATCATCTGACAATTTTACCATTTCCTCAGCAACTAGCGTCTGAAAATCCTCTCCGCAGTGAACGTTCCGATGGATTGCAACACTCAGGAACTCTGCTAGAATTTCAGCTTTTTGTCGAGCGCTCAAATCAAGCAACTGAAGCTGAGGGATTAAAGTAATAACATTTTGACACTCAGTACCCAATTCTTCAATTAACGTACTCAGCGTAGAATTAGTTACAGAAATTGTCCCCTCGCTAACTTGCATCTTTACTTATCCAATTCTCAGTCCGCTAGGAGTGGGCTTCGTTTGTTCGCGGTTTCAACCGCCTAGCGATCTCGGATTTGGGATCGCACCATAAAAAAAGTAGAGGTGCGATCGCGATCACATCTCTACAAAAATTCTAAATAAGGTGCACATTGTGCACCCTACCAATTAGCTGTTCTGGGGAACAGGAGCACTCGGTGCTCCAGAAAAAGTCGGCGCTACAGAATTACTTGGCGCAGGAGTCTTAGCCCGTTTCTTGATCAAGATTGGCTTGACGCTGTTTTCTCCACCAATCGGGGGATCTTCTTGTTGAGCGTAATCAGCGCCCATCCAAGCAGGACGGCTTTGGTCGAAAGCCATTTGCAATGCTGCAGCGGCGATCGCGTGGGAGTCGTACTCCTCGGATAACTGAGATACTAGAGGCAAGAAAGATGCCATCCGTTCGCCAGCCAAAGCTTCGCGAACTTTACCCTGCATCTTTTCCAACTGACGAGCTTCTATTTGCGCCCGTGTCGGAATGTTTCGCACCGTCAAGCTCGATCGCACGTGGCGTTCAATCAAGCGCAGTTTGCGGCGATCGACCGGTTGAATCAGCGTAATCGCCGTTCCTTCCCGACCAGCCCGGCCCGTGCGTCCGATCCGGTGAACGTAGCTTTCCACACTGTCGGGCAAATCGTAGTTAATCACGTGAGTCAAGTGATCCACGTCCAAACCCCGCGCCGCGATATCAGTCGCCACTACCCAGCGCACCTGACATTGGCGGAACCGCGACAGCAAGCGTTCCCGCTGTGCCTGATTCAAATTACCGTGATACTCGTCTACGCTGTGACCTGCTGCTTGCAGTTGGCTGGTGAGTTCCGCCGCCGACTGCCGCGTCCGCACAAAAATCAGTGCAGATTCCGGGTCTTCCATTTCGAGAATTGGCTGCAAAGCTCTTGCCTTCGACCAACCGCGAGGAATCATGTACACGCCTTGGCTGATGCGCTTCGGCGTTGCTTTTGGCTGTTCTACGGTGACGTTGACTGGGTTGCGCAAATGGCGCGACACCAATTTCCGAATGGAAGCTTCCATCGTCGCCGAGAAAAATGCCGTTTGACGTTCTTTTGGTGCAGCATCCAAGATTTTTTCCACATCTTGGATAAAGCCCATGCTGAGCATTTCGTCAGCTTCATCCAAAACTAGCCATTTTACCTTGTCTAGTTTCAGGCTGCCGCGGCTGAGCATATCCAATATGCGTCCGGGTGTACCGACAACTACGTGAACGCCGCGCTTCAAACGCTGCATTTGACGATCGATCGATTGACCGCCGTACACCGTCAGAACTTGCAGAGAGCGACCCACTTTTACCGGGCCGTCGCTGCTAATGCCGCTCAAATCGCGGATGGCTTCAGTTACTTGCATCGCCAATTCGCGAGTCGGCGTCAGCACCAGTGCTTGCACCGCAGTTACATCTAAATCAATCCGCTCCAAGATGGGCAACGAGAATGCTGCCGTTTTGCCTGTCCCTGTTTGGGCTTGACCCACAACGTCGCGACCTGCTAACAGGTGCGGAATTGCTTGTACTTGGATGGGAGTAGGTTCTGTAAAGCCTAGTGTTTCCAGATGGAGAACGAGTTCTTCCGAAAGACCTAAGCCTTCAAACAATAAATTCATTAATGCTCCTAATAACGAGTCTTAGCCTTCTAAGTTGCCCAACTCGGATGCGGATTTCTGCTCTAGGGCAGGAACTCATAAGAGTTCTTTATGGTGCTGCGCCTGCGCGCACCTTCTTAAATAGCAATCGAGTATAGGGCAGCTCCGTCGATGGTGACTAAATTTACCAATTCGACAGCCGTCTTTGATTTTGTGACATCACCGATACCAACCGCCAGGGGTCGGGTTATAGGCTTCCAACATTCTTAAAATAGGACATTGGACTTCCTTTGAGGTACTTGCAAGCTTTCCCTCTAGGGCATTTTATAGTGAGGATCATGACCAGCCCCACTTAACTACATAGTAGTAACAGGTTGTTTGGTTCAGGCGCTATCCCGCAATCCGTCGCCTGCGGGATTGAGCAGGGGATGGGGCGACCGTTACCGCCTATCCATCTCAACACTCTTTCGGGATACCGTTGTGGTGTATGGCGGACGGCGAAGCAATCTCAAATTATCCCCGCTTATTTCTGGCTTGTTATCATCATAACTCTTTACATTCAGAAACAAAACATTAAATTCGTTAAAATTTGCCGATGTTCTGTAGAGATTACCGCACCCCGACGGGGAGCGTCGATTGCCAGAGAGGCTACTAAAGGTTTATAACCCCTTTGCTAGATATCTTTGCACAATATTGTACAAACCGTTACTTTTGCTGCACAATCCGCTAATCATTTTTGGCTGGTGTCCGGTTTTTGTTCGCCACACCGCCGATCGCGACTGTTCCAGCAACACTTACACTTGACCGTAGAGGTCGTAGACATCTGCACCAGTAATTTTCACAGATACGATCGAACCCAGCCGCGCTTCTCCTGTCACATAGACGAGTCCATCTACTTCTGGGGAAAATCGGGCGGATCTACCAATCAACTCGCCTGTCTCTGGTTGTTCTTGTTCTATCAGGACATCAACTACCTGACCGACAGACTCTTGATTCTTTTTCAATGATATAGGTTGTTGTGCCGCCATTACCGAATTGCGCCGCATTTCCATTATTTCTGCCGGTATTTGCTGGGGCAAGCTAAAGGCTGGGGTTCCTTCTTCTGGCGAAAATACGAAAACTCCTACGTGATCGAATTCGTGGCGCTTGACAAATTCCAGCAAGTGTGCTGCGTGTTCGTCGGTTTCGCCGGGGAAGCCGACAATAAAAGTTGTCCGCATCACCGCACCGGGAATTGCTGCTTTGAGCCGATCAACTATAGCATCATTGATCCCGGCTTGAAAAGGTCGATTCATCGCCCGCAGAATTTCGGGATGGGAATGTTGCAGGGGTAAATCCAAATACGGCAAAACGTTGGGTGTTTCGCGGATGGCTGCGACAACTTGCGGAGTCAAACCTGTAGGATAGGCGTAGTGCATCCGAATCCAAGGGACATCTACTTCACCCAAAGCGCGAAGCAGTTCGGCTAGTTTCGGTTCGCCGTAGATATCTTTGCCGTAGTTGGTGGTAATTTGAGAAATTAAAATAATTTCCTTTACCCCTTCCGACGCCAATTGCTGAGCTTCCGCGACGATAGATTCGATCGTCCGCGACCTTTGATTTCCGCGCAAGTGCGGAATAATGCAAAATGCACAGCGATAGTCGCAGCCTTCTGCTATGCGCAGATAAGCCACACCTTCCGATGTCGTGCGGTAGCGGGGAGTAGTTTCGTCAGCGATGTAAGTAGGTTCTGAGGAGACGAGGGAAACTCTATCGCCCTTTTCCACCTGCTGCATAACATTGACGATTTTATGATAGTCGCCCGTGCCGACAATTGCGACTGCTTCGGGCAATTCGTCCAGCAATTCCTGCTGAAAATGCTGTGCCATGCAGCCGGTGATGACTACTTTTTTATTAGCTTCTGCCAATTCTACCAAGGTGCGGACTGACTCTTCTCGCGCCGCTTGGATAAAACTGCAAGTATTGACTACAACGTAATCGGCTAATTCTTCATTAGAATCGACTTGATAGCCCGCTTGAGCCAGCAAGCCAATCATGTGTTCGGTATCGATGCGATTTTTTTCGCAGCCGAGGTGAGTAAATGCGATCGTTGGCTTCGTTGCCATGCAGTAATAGTTAGTGTTGCGCTATTTCTAAGAACTTTTTATTATATCACACTCATTTCCAATTAGCAAGATAGTGGTCTAATTTGTCGATGAGCGGCCGATAGTGGAATTTTTACCTTGGGGGCGGGCATAATCACCACCCCACAAGAGTCTTAAGATTTTCCCCGATGCAAATCTTGATGTTTTTTTAGCTTAAAAATACTGCTAGCCGAACTTACAAGGGGATTTGATCGGACGATACATCGGGGGCGAGCGCCAGACTTGGTTCGCCCGACAGCACTTGACCAGCAGACCCACTAGCTAATTGACCGTAAGAGTTTACGCCCAAACCATTAACTTGACGCATTAAAGTGCTCATTTCCAAAGCACTCATCGCATAATTCCAGCCTAAATTGCTTTTAATTCCGGCCCTTTCCAAAGCTTGCTGCATCGTGTCAGTCGTCACCACCCCAAAAATCACCGGCACCCCTGTCTGAAAAGCAGCAGCAGCAATTCCCTTAGCAACCTCACCAGCCACAAAATCGAAATGAGGAGTTTGGCCCCGAATTACCGCACCCAGACAAATTACCGCATCGTAGCGACGAGAAAGAGCAGCTTGACGAGCAATCAAAGGAATCTCAAAACATCCCGGAACCCAATAAAAATCAACTTGATTACCGTGAGGATTGATATCAACTCCGTGGCGTTTCAAACAATCTTGACATCCTTCCAAAAGTTTGTTTACAATCATATCGTTAAAACGACCGATGACTATAGCAAACCGCAAAGATTCTGTTTGAGTAAAAGTTCCCTCGAAAACAGTCATAGTGTTCTAGTTTAGATTTTAGGTTTTAGATTTTAGATTTTTGTTTGTGAGAAGGCAAAAGTCAGAAAGTAGCAGCATCTCATCTGAATCTCAAGTGCAAAAACATACAGGATCGCGCGGTCTGGAAAATTCCTAGCTTCTGCCGAATGCCTTTCAATCGCTGGTGAATGCCTTCATCCTTCTATCTTTTACCTTCTTTATTCGATAGGGTTGGGTGAAATTAAACGACTAAAAAGTTCAATACACCCACTGCAATAACCAGCAAAAACCAGAGACCAGATCCAGCATAAATCAGGGATTTAGACTGATTCCAGTTTTGGGGAGAGGCATAAGCAACTGGCACGCCAACGACCATTACAAAAGACAGCAGTACCAGACCCAGTAAAACGACTTGAAACAAAATTGATAACATCTTTTCTCCTTTCGATATAACCGTGCGTTGATCGGAAATAATTTCCCAGAACCGAAAAAATCTTCCAAATTCTAGTTTTTGACAGTTTCCCGATAGTCGATCGAGAAATTGTCGGTTGATTGATACGAAAGAACCAGTGCAAATTCGGGCGTTGCGCGAACAGGCGTCAGCGGCTCTTGAGATTTCGATCAATTTTATCATTGTTCGCTACACGACAGAAAACTGGAAAGGTTAAGTTAAAGCCCGATCGACACATCCGGTTTCAGAGGGCGAGAAATTGCTACTGTTTGAGTTAGAGATGCGGGATGTTCGACTATGGACTTAGTTTTGTGCCACACAACAGCAGATTTTGACGCCTTGGGGGCGGCGGTGGGACTTTGCGTGCTGCGCCCAGGTAGCAGGATCGTACTTACTGGCGGGTCTCACCCGACGGTGCGGGATTTTTTGGCGCTACACCGCGACGAGTACCCGCTCATAGAACGCCGATCGGTCAATCCCCAACAAATTCGATCGATTACTATAGTTGATGCCTCACAGCGCGATCGTTTGGGAAAAGCCGCCGAGTGGCTGGATTTGCCACACCTGAGCGAAATTGCTGTTTTCGACCACCACCTAGAGGCGCATTCAGACATCCCCGCTACTGTTACGCAGATCGAAGCAGTCGGAGCCAGCACGACATTAATTGTCGAAAAGCTCAAAAATCAAGCAGAAAACAGCGACACACCCTTCCGCCTTCTCCCTTCGGAAGCAACAGTAATGGCCCTCGGCATCCACGTCGATACAGGTTCCCTCACCTTTGAGGGCGCAACTGCGCGAGATGCAATAGCTTTGGCCTGGTTGATGGAACAAGGAGCGAGTTTGGGGGTAATCGCTGAATATGTAGAACCCGGTTTATCTCCTCAATTGCAAGATTTGCTCAGAGAAGCGCTGAATAATTTGCGATCGGAAACTTTGCACGGTTACAGCGTAGCTTGGGTGCTGCTATCTACTGAATCCTACGTTCCCGGACTTTCTTCGCTGGCTTCTCGCTTGCTCGATTTGACTGAAACCGATGCTCTGCTTTTAGGTAATGTTTATAAATTTAGCGAAAACGAAAACAACCGCAACATCGCTCCAGAATCGCCAGTTTCCAATCGATTAACTATTATCGGTCGATCGCGCATCGAAGGAACAAACCTCAGCGAATTGTTCAAACCCTTCGGCGGCGGAGGCCACGCCCGCGCAGCTTCCCTCGCCACCCGCGATGTTGACCCCTTGCTGACTTTAAATCAGTTAGCTGACGAACTCAAAACTCAAATTCCCCACCCTCCGACAGCGCGCGAATTAATGTCGTCTCCCGTGCGGAGTATTCGCCCGGAAACATCGGTGGGGGAAGCTCACCGTATCCTCCTACGTTACGGACATTCGGGGCTTTCTGTGGTCGATGCGGGCGATCGGCTCGCCGGCATTATCTCGCGCCGCGACATTGACATTGCCCTGCACCACGGTTTCAGTCACGCCCCGGTGAAGGGTTACATGACTCCGCAGCTAAAAACGATCGCCCCGGATACCTTGCTGCCGGAAATTGAATCTTTAATGGTGACATACGATATCGGGCGCTTGCCAGTATTGGAAAACGGTCAACTGGTGGGAATTGTTACCCGGACTGACGTGTTGCGGGAATTGCACCAGCAAAAAGCACGAGACAGGGGAAGCAGTGCAAAATTTTCTGATTGTCCCGTGCCAGAATCGGTTGAGCAATTGTTGCGATCGCGTATCAGTCCCGAATTATGGCAATTATTGTCGATCGCGGCCAATCTTGCCCAAGAGCGCGGCTGGCAACTTTATCTAGTTGGTGGAGCAGTCCGGGATTTACTCTTAGCGACCGATGATAAACTGGCGCTAACTGATATTGATTTGGTTGTGGATGGAAAGTGCGGTTCCGACGATTCCGGTGCTGGTGTCGAGTTAGCTTCATCGCTGCAAAAACTATACCCGGGATCGCGTTTGGACGTTCACGGTCAATTTCAAACCGCCGCACTTTTGTGGCACAAAGACTCTCCTTTCGGCTCCCTGTGGGTGGATATCGCGACTGCTCGTACTGAATTTTATCCTTATCCGGCTGCAAATCCTGAAGTTGAAGCGAGTTCGATTCGCCAAGATTTGTACCGCAGGGATTTTACAATTAATGCGCTTGCTGTGCGGTTGGGTGTTCCTCGCAGCGGCCAATTGTTAGATTTTTTTTGCGGTTTGTTGGACTTGGAAGCGAAGAAAATTCGAGTTTTGCACGCCAACAGTTTTATCGAAGATCCGACGCGAATTTATCGCGCTGTGCGGTTTGCGGTGCGGTTGGGATTTGAAATTGAGCCGCAGACGGAAGGATACATCCGCCACGCTTTGGCCAGCGGGATTTATTACCGAATTCAGGGGGAAAACGGGCGAGCTCCGGCTTTGGAAACTCGGCTCAAAAGCGAATTAAAATACATTTTGCAAGCTCCTTACTGGAAAGTTGCTTTGCAAATGCTGGGAGATTTGCAGGCTTTGCGCTGCATTCATCCTAGTTTGGAGTTGGATCGGGAGTTGTGGCGGCAACTGCGTTTGCTCGATCGGTGTTTGCAAGGAAGGAAGAAGGAAGAAGGAAGTTCGGCAACGGATTCTGTAACGGATGTAACCGATGTCAGGAAGAAGGAAGAAGGAAGAAGGAAGAAGGAAGAAGGAAGAAGGAAAAAGGAAGAAGGAAGAAGGAAGAAGGAAGAAGGAAGAGACTATTCCCCATTCCCCATTCCCCATTCCCCATTCCCCATTATCAATATTCCCGATTGGCAGATGCGGCTGGAAGTTTTGATAGCTTATTTAGCACCGGAATATCGCGGCAAGGTGGCTGCAAATCTTCAGTTACCTGCTGACAGCATTAAGCGGCTGGAAGTGTTGGAAGTCGGAAAGAAGCAGTTAGCAGAGAATTTGCCTAAGTGCGAGTTGCCGAGTCAATTGGTGTTGCTGTTGAGGAATTATGAATTGCCGGTGTTAATTGCGATCGCCCTGCAAAGTCCGCGAAGTGCACGCCGTCAAATTTGGGAATATCTCACCAGGTGGGCGAATGTTGAGCCGCCTTTAAATGGCAACGATTTGAAGGCTTTGGGTTATAAGCCTGGGCCTGGGTTTAAGCGAATGTTGGATGATTTGTTGGCGGCGAGGTTAGATGGCGATTTGGGCGATCGGGCTGCTGCTATCTCTTTCTTAGCAGAACGTTATCCTCAAACTTAGTAGAGTGCGTCAGCAGCGCGTTATTTTTCTATAATTGATTAGCTAATTGCTGACACACTCTACTAATTTTTGATTTTTCAATCCCAAACAGGCTAACAAGCCGATCGCACTTTATTGATATTCCGAGAATTAAGGTGAAAAAACAGCG
Source organism: Microcoleus sp. S28C3 (assembly GCF_036700785.1). Lineage (NCBI taxonomy): Bacteria > Bacillati > Cyanobacteriota > Cyanophyceae > Oscillatoriales > Microcoleaceae > Microcoleus > Microcoleus sp. S28C3. The sequence continues at coordinate 46,965 of NZ_JAUBPO010000023.1, forward strand.
CGCTCCTGGTTTAATCGCAATTGTCCTTTACAAAACTTTTGTGGCTTTCCTCTTGATAGTAACTTCGATCGCTTTGCTTTTTGCACTAAAAAATCATCAAGCCTTGGAGGATTTTTCGGAATCCTATTTATTAGAAACAAAACTGAAGATTGTAGAATTTTTATTAGACAAAGTTCTACAAATCCAGCCTAAAACTTTACTGTTTAGCGGACTAGCTGCCGGAGTTTATGCAGTTTTAACGGTTTTGGAAGCAGTAGGTTTATGGTACGAAAAAGGTTGGGCAACAATTTTAGTTTTAGTGCTAGTAGGCATCAGTATTCCGCCTGAAATTTATGAGTTAGTTGAGGGTTTCACGGTAATTAAGTTAGCGGTATTTATCGCAAATATAGCCGTATTATGGTATTTGCTGCACCATTTGCCGAAGCACGGTAAGGGAGCTTAAAGTTCTGATGCTTCAGAGGAAACTCATTTGACTTAATAAATGTCAGCATCTTCAATCAGTAGGCGATTGACCATTCTATTTGTGATGCCTTTATCTGATAATTTTAAGTTTCAAGATGAAATATTCAACTTTTCGGGCGCATTCTTGAGTGTATTCATAGTGTTTTTCATTTTTAATCATAGTTTCTACGCTCTTTATTTCTCCAAGATGAAGATCGCCATTTATGAATTCACAAAATTGCTCATAAGTCAATATAAAACCTCAATCTTTACAAAAATGGGCAAATTGTAAAGAGTTGCTAAAGTAAGGAGGGGTTATACCCCCCATGAGTTAGAGTCATATTATATAGATGCACCCTGATGGCTTTCCCGTTCCACAAGAGCGGGATTTTTATTGGAAAGCCGTAGCGTTAAGTTTCGCAATACCTACTACAGATAAAATGACGTGGGGATGCAAAGATTAAAGACATAGCAGAGCTAAAGCTAAAACAAGGGCGCAGATCGTCGATCGAACCTCACGCCCAACTCTGCGAAATAACCCAAAGGCGGTAGCATAGTTGGGGAAACGGCATCAACTGAAGATGAACTTAGCGCCAGCAACAGTCCTGCAACAGGGCAAATACACAATTAACGCGACTTTAGGTATAGGAGGGTTCGGCATCACTTACCGAGCTATCCACACCCATTTAAACCAAACCGTCGTACTCAAAACCCTCAACGAAAGCCTGCGCCAACACCCAGAATCTGCCCAATTTCAGCAGCAGTTTATTGCCGAAGCCCAACGCCTGTCGCGGTGTCAGCATTCCAACATCGTCAGAGTAATCGACTTTTTTGAAGAAGCCGGACAGTCTTTTATAGCAATGGACTACATTCCGGGCCAAACTCTCGCCCAAATAGTAGAAACCGATCGGCCATTGCCAGAAGCCCAGGCTTTGCACTACATTCGGCAAATAGCCTCAGCCTTAAGTACAGTTCACCACAGCGGATTGCTGCACGGAGATATCAAGCCAGAAAATATTATCCGGCGAGCCGATTCTCACCTCGTAATGTTAATAGACTTCGGCATTGCCCGAGGCTTTACCGCCGGCACCAAACAAACGCACACTAACTTGCTCTCGCCCGGGTACGCGCCGATTGAACAATACCTCTATGACGGTAAATGTACACCGGCCACAGACATCTACGCGATCGCAGCCACGCTCTACTACTTACTCTCCGGCGTGGCGCCCGTAGCAGCACCCCTGCGCGATCGCATTCCCCTGGCCGAGTTGCGGCAATTTCAGCCCAATCTCAGCCCGGGAATCGAGCGAGCCATCCTTCAGGGACTCGAAATCGACCCCCACAACCGCCCTCAGACAGTGGAAAATTGGCTCACCATGCTGCAAGAAACAGAGCGAGTATCAGCAAACAGAAAAGGCAAGCAAACTATGCGATTGCCTGCACCTCCCCCGCTGCCGTTGACTTTGCTGGCCTTTGTCGTAACGGCTGCAATTGCAGGCTGGATGGGTTTTGACCTGGCTTGGCGCTACAACAGCAGCAGTCTCAGCAGCAATCGACCCCAAATTGAATCCTTCCCATCTCTGGAAGATTTGCTCAAATCCCGCGATTTGTCAGGACCCATGTTCCGGCAGCCGTCTGTCGAAAGCAGCCCTCTCTACCCGATCGAACTCAACAAGCTCCCCAAACCCCCCTTAGAAAGCAGCAACATTCCTGAACCGATCTATCCCTCAGAAACTAGCGCTGAACCTTCTGAGTCCCCAAGCCCGGAAACTCCAGCTCCAGAGCCCGAAGCGGAACCTGAGCCATCCCCGACGCCCGAGCCACAAGAGCAGCCTTCTGAGCCCCCCGTTCCGGAGCCTCAAACCCAAATCGAGCCAGCAGCCCAACCAGAACCCGCACCGGTACCGGAAGTTGCGCCCCTGCCTGCAGAACCGCCCTCCGCACCCGCCCCGCCTGCCCCTGAGAGTGCTAGTCCTGAAACCTTGCCACCCTCGGAATCCCCGCCGCCAGTAATAGCGTCGCCGATCGAGCGATCGCCTGAGCCTGCGATCCCGAGCAACAGTGGCAGCAATTCAGATAGTTCGATCGCACCTTACTCACCACCCCCTGTGGCAGATCCCACTGTGCCTTTTCCTGAACCTGCGACAAATTAGTATTGTTTTCGTTGGTTAAAAGTGCGGACAAATACTTGGTTTTACGATCCAGAAAATATCCGCTCAGTAGTGGAGATAATAATGCTTTTACTAGCCAATGACTATCTCACAAAACCTTCTGTAGAATCGGAAAATTCCAACAGTCGCGGTCTGAGTTTATCCAATATTTCCTATTACCTCTGCCATCCAAATGCCTGCCTAAAAAAAAGCATGACTATTGGATATTGTGATTGAAATTATGTTATAATACGTGCGCGACGCTGAGGTAGTGTGATGTCGTTTATTACTGTTGCCAAGCTGCAAACATTTTTGTACAAAGCAACCCCAACCTCAAATTTCAGCGAATGTCAGCCAGGCTTTTTGGCTGAGCCATTGCGCCTCAGACTGTTCAAACTCTCAAGAATCCCATCCCCGACAAAGGGGTGAGATTGTCCGTTACCCCAAACTTCCTTCCTTTGGGAGCAAGCATCATCGGGGACAAGCAAGCTATAATTTGTTGCGGAAGCGCACAGAGATTTTTTATGAGTAAACCCCCAGTTCATGCTTTTTTTGTAGGCCGAGCACTTGCCGAAGCACTTTACGAGCAATTAGAAAGCGCAGCAACCAACGCTTTCTCTGAACTCGGTAAATTTGACGCAGAACAAAGAGAACGCCTGCGACAGTTCACCGATCGAGTTGTGGAACGGGCAAACAAAGCTGCGGATGAGGCAATGCAGACCAGAACTGGCACTGCAACCACAACCATTCAAGACATTCATCCCGCAGAGCTGCAAGCGACTATTGACGAGCTGCGCGCCGAAGTGGCAATGGTGCGCTCCCAATTGCAGCGCTACCGCAGCAGTTTGCCCTAGCGCTCGCTCCGACCACAACTATTATTTACGACTACGCGAGCGCAAAGCACTGCGCTCCTGCGCTCCTATCTGCCATCAAAGCCAAAACATAAAATAAGCAATTTGGGAACCCAAGTGTCTGCTCTCCTTGATGACTCTGTTAATCGCCAGCGCTCCAAAAAGCTCGCTGGCGCAGGTGATGAGCCAAAAACTGCTGATAAATCCTACAAAAGTAAAGCTTATCGCTGGAATCGCGAAAAATACTCCCGGAAGCGGCGCTTCTTCGACATTTGGGCCTTTGTCTTGCTCTGGCTGGCTTCGCTGTGGCTAGACAGCAAAAATTGGAGCTACTGGGGAGGCGTGACTGAAGAAAAGAAAGTTGCCAGACGCCGCTTTCAAGCTATCTGGGTTCGAGAAACACTCTTGGATTTGGGACCGACTTTCATTAAAGTTGGGCAGTTATTTTCCACTCGTGCCGATTTGTTCCCGGCAGAGTTTGTCGAGGAACTTTCTAAGCTGCAAGATAAAGTGCCTGCTTTCAGCTACCAGCAGTTAGAGGTAATTGTCGAGCAAGATTTGGGCAAGACAGTTCAAGAACTCTACCGCAGCTTTGACCCGGTGCCCCTGGCCGCTGCAAGTCTGGGTCAGGTACACAAAGCTCAACTGCATTCGGGCCCGGAAGTGGTGGTCAAGGTGCAGCGACCGGGACTGCGGAAGCTGTTCGAGATCGATTTGCAAATTCTTAAGGGAATTGCCCGCTACTTTCAAAACCATCCTAAGTGGGGTCACGGCCGAGATTGGATGGGGATTTATGAGGAATGCTGTCGCATTCTCTGGCTGGAAATTGACTATCTCCATGAAGGCCGGAATGCTGATACTTTTCGCCGCAATTTTAGCAACTGTGACTGGGTGCGGGTGCCGAGGGTTTATTGGCGGTACGCGGCTCCGCGAGTGCTGACTTTGGAATACCTGCCAGGAATTAAAATCAGCCACTACGAAGCTTTGGAAGCGGCCGGTATCGATCGCAAGTTAATCGCTCAGTTGGGGGCAAAAGCTTATTTGCGACAGTTGCTCAACGACGGCTTTTTCCACGCTGACCCACATCCCGGCAACATCGCTGTTAGTGCTGACAGTTGTCTGATTTTCTACGATTTTGGCATGATGGGGCAAATCCAGTCGAACGTCCGCGAAGGACTGATGGAGACGCTCTACGGCATTGCTTCTAAGGATGGACAGCGGATTATGGATTCTCTGATCGAGTTGGGAGCTTTGGTGCCTACGGGTGATATGAGTCCGGTGCGCCGATCGATCCAGTATATGCTGGACAACTTCATGGACAAGCCTTTTGAAAATCAGTCGGTGAGCGCGATTACGGACGACCTTTACGATATTGCCTACAACCAACCTTTTCGCTTCCCAGCTACTTTTACTTTTGTAATGCGAGCTTTTTCTACCATCGAAGGGGTAGGCCGAGGTTTAGATCCCGAGTTCAACTTTATGGAGGTGGCACAACCTTTTGCCATGCAGCTTATGAGTAATGGAAATGGCCCTGATACAGGTAGCAGCATTTTTAACGAAATCGGCCGTCAGGCGGCTCAGGTGAGTTCGACTGCTTTGAGTCTGCCCCGCCGGATTGAGGAGACTATTGACAAACTCGAACAGGGAGATTTGCGGATTCGCGTCCGTTCTGCAGAAACAGAGCGCTTGCTTCGCCGCATGAGCAGCGCTCAAATGGGTACGAATTATGCTTTGCTGATGAGTGCTTTTACTTTGTCGGCGACAATTTTGTTTGTTAGCAATCAAGTCTGGCCGGCTGTGGCTGTGGCAGTGCTGGCGGCGGGTGCAGGGTTTGCTCTGCTGCGTTTGTTCAAGCGGATCGATCGTTTAGACAGGATGTCATAATTGTGCAATTTGGGATTTGAAATTTCAGGTTGGAAATTTCTCGCCAGCCAAAATTTGACCTCGAATGTTAAGTTTTGGCTGGCTGACAACACATTGCTAAAATTTACAGCACTTACACGCTTTGACGCTAAAAACCCCCTTGCTTCCTAGATTTCTCGCCAGCTAAACCTCTGATTTTTTGTAGAAATCCTGTTTTTTTTTGCACGTGGTGCTTAATTTACTGGATTTACCGAAATTTTAAGACGGGATTACCATGATATCGATCTACAATATGAGGTCAAGGTAGTACAATTTTTCCAAAACTCGCGATCGCAGGTGGCAGAAATTTCAAGTTCCCTTCGGGATTTAAGTTTTGGAAGAAAACATTGCACCATTTCAATCAAGCTTTTAAGTTCGATGAGTCCAATCAGGCAATCTATGAAACGCTCTTTCGCAGGTAAGACAGACACAGGGCTAGTTCGTTCAGTAAATCAGGATTCATACTACATTGACTCTGACGGGCGATTTTTCATAGTAGCCGACGGAATGGGAGGACACGCCGGAGGTCAAGAAGCCAGCCGGATTGCGACTCAGGCGATTCAATCTTATTTGGTCGAACATTGGGAAGGGCCTGAGGATTCTCCGCTGTTGTTGGAAAAGGCTTTTTTAATTGCCAATCAAGCAATTTTGACGGATCAGCTAGACCACCCCGAGCGTGCTGATATGGGGACTACGGCTGTGGTTCTCATGTTTAGGGATGAGAACCGACCTTGGTGCGCTAATATCGGAGACTCTCGCTTGTACCGGCTGCACGGCTCTCGCTTGGAGCAGATTACTGAAGACCAGACTTGGGTGGCTCAGGCTGTGAAAAGAAAGGCCCTAACTCCCGACCAAGCTCGCAGTCATCCTTGGCGTCACGTTTTGTCCCAATGTTTGGGCCGCGATGATGTGCGGGAAATAGATATTTTGCCGGTGGACGTGCAGCCTGGGGATCGCTTGCTGCTGTGCAGCGACGGCTTGACTGAGGAACTTTCCGATCCTTTGATTGCTTCGCCTCTGAAGTCGATTCGCGCCTGCGAGGGCGCTGCAACTGCTTTGATTCAAGCAGCTAAGGATAAAGGGGGACGCGATAATATTACTGTGGTGATCGTGACGATCGACCTCAAATAAATCGGGCAACCCCCCGGAAAATCTAAAATCTAAAATCTAAAATCTAAAATTTAATGACCCGCGTTATCGGTTTGATCAGCGGCACGTCGGTGGATGGCATTGATGCTGCTTTGGTGGATGTGGTCGGTTCCCAAACAGACTTGAAAGTGCAATTGGTAGCCGGCAAGACTTTCCCTTATCCTGCTAATTTGCGATCGCAAATTCTCTCGGTTTGCAGCGGCTCAGCTTTGTCAATGGCTGAACTAGCCGAATTAGATGATGCCATCGCCCAAGAATTTGCCACGGCAGCCTTGACAATTCAAGCAGAATATGATAAAGCCGAATTAATCGGCTCTCACGGTCAAACCGTCTACCATCGACCTGCAGGGAAAGCGCAGAAAGACAGCGCCAGCGGGTTGATGGGCTACAGCTTACAACTCGGGCGGGGCGCGCTAATTGCTCAATTGACAGGCATTACTACTGTCAGTAACTTTCGATCGGCAGACATTGCAGCAGGGGGTCAAGGAGCACCCTTAGTCTCAATAGTTGATGCCTGCCTGCTGGCGGAACCCAACATCAGCCTCTGCATCCAAAATCTGGGCGGAATTGGCAATGTTACCTATCTTCCTGCCACGGGAAAGGGGGAAAACAAGGACGAGTCAGAGATTTTCAATCTTGGGGATGGCATCTCGGGCTGGGATACAGGCCCGGCGAATTCCCTGTTAGATTTGGCAGTGCAGCACTTCTCAGGCGGCACTAAGACTTGCGACGAAGGTGGAGCTTGGGCGGCCTCGGGAACTCCCTGTCAAGCTTTAGTCGATCATTGGCTCGCCCAAGAGTTCTTCCGCCAAGCACCGCCGAAATCTACTGGGCGAGAGTTATTTGGTGTAGACTATTTTGACCGGTGTTTGGTCGAGGCCGAAGGTTACAACCTCAGTCCTGCTGACGTACTGGCTACTCTGACAGAACTGACTGTTGCGTCGATCGTTCACAGTTACCAAACTTTTTTATCGGCTATGCCCGATCGAGTTTTACTGTGCGGGGGCGGCAGCCACAATCTCTACTTAAAACGCCGATTGCAATCTCAATTGCATCCAGTGCAAGTGTTGACTACTTCTGAGGCAGGCTTGAGTGTAGATTTTAAAGAGGCGATCGCTTTCGCGGTTTTAGCCGCATGGCGGGTTCGGGGCATTCCCGGCAATCTGCCTCAAGTTACTGGTGCCCGGACACCGGTACTTTTAGGGGAAATTAACTCTTGTTGGCACAGTTGGGCGTGATAGCATAGAGTCTGAGGGACAACGGCTGTGCGTTGTTGCACCAGCATTGTAGCCAGCAGGAAAAGCATAGGAACAGCACTGTGGCTCACACGTTTTTAATGGAATCGGGCCAATGGACGCTCGAAGGAAGTTGGATTGAGCGCAATGGCGTGCCAATTACGGTTAAAGGCAAAACTTTAGTGAGCTGGAACCGAACAGATTGGTTCAGTATGGTGACGAAGCTCGTGTTTCCTGGAGGCGATCGCGAAGAGATTATTTTGCAGTACCGAGGACACCTCAACAGCGATGAACGGCAGTATACTTTTGTGCTCCAACACAGCGAACTCGGTCGGGTCGAGGGCGAAGGTTGGATTGCTCCCCAGTCGATCGTCCAGCGTTACTGGGTACTTGGAGACGAACGCCAACGGCGGACGGGTTTTGATACCCTGCATCGCGTCGATCACAACCGCTACTATCACTCTAGCGGCATCATGTCTGGTCATTACTTGACGAGTACGATGGAGGCTACTTTGGAACGTCAGTCGGAATAGCTTTTTCTAGAGTTACCACCTGCGAGTTCGAGGGTTTGATGTGAAAATTGAAGGTTTTGGTAGTCGGAGATCCCACTCAGATGTCCGACTAGCGCCATTCTTGTCAAACCTCATCCGCTGTAACTAAAGACAAATATTTTATTTTGTTAAAAAGTTCACACTTACGCTCAAAAATTATCAAATTTTTGAGTCGAACCGCGATAAATTATTTTTGCGGTCTCTTTCTATGCCACTCAATAGATTGCTGCGATCGACTTCCCATATTGAGTCGAATCAAGAAAAAACTGTCAAAGTTTTCTGATGGACGATGAGTCTGTGCAGATGCTTTCTACCTTCTATAGGCAACCACGCCCGATGCTTAAGGACGTTGTTAATTGCTGAAACCCTTGATTTTGTAGCTTCTGGCTTCTCAGGTAGATAACTAAAGCCTTCTTCCTTCTGCTTTCGAGTGACGCCCCATCACCCCCAACTCCTTTCCACCTGAGGGAAGAGAGTAAGAGATAGAGGTCGCCGACTGCGACTCTTTGCTACTCAACGCCTGGGTTTGGTTCTAGGCCCCAATGATGTTTCAGAAAATGGCGGTACATGGTTTCCCGCAGCATCATTTGCTCGTAAAGCTTGACCAAAAACTCCTGAGCTTGTTCGCGGCTCATGTCACTTACCTGTGTTTTGAAGGAACACAGGCTAAATTGCTGTTCCAAAGACAATTCTGCTGGTTGGCTCATGACTTTGACTCCTCTGTAAGTAAAGGTGACTTAAAAGTGAACACCTGGATTAACCAGATTTGTAAAATGTTTCAGCGATAGAGCGTTGGTTTCGGGATACCAGATTGCCCATCTCGCTTTAGTATATATTACAAAAGGTAACAATTGTTTGACAAAATCACCATCTGTCCCAGGAAATAGCTTACTTAGGGATAGAGATGCCAAGATGTCTGCAAAAGTTCCTTCCGCAGGCATATACAACTCTATCTACTTGTCAAGAGAAAAAAGGCTCAGTACGAACCAAAAGAATTGAAGCCCTTTATACCAAATCGGACGGAGCTTCTCTCGGTGAGGGGGAGAGGGGGAGATGAGGAGAGGGGGAGATGAGGAGAGCGGGAGATGAGGAGAGGGGAAGATTGGAAGATGAGGAGAGGGGGAGAGCGGGAGATGAGAAAAGGGGCAGAGGGGAAGATGGGGAGAATTTCTAATTTCTCTGTTCTCCCTTCTTCGTTATAACTAATTCGATGAGCCGCCATCCTGCGGTGGAGTGGCCGCTCCGGGTCTGAAATTGGGAGCAGCGGGTGCAGGCGAAACAGGAGGAATGCCCTGATTTGTCCCAAAGTTGCTAGGCTGCCCCGGAGCGGGGAGAGGAGATTGAAACTGATTGGGATTGAACTGCTGCTGCCCCGGAGCGGGGAGAGGAGATTGAAACTGATTGGGATTGAACTGCTGCTGCCTCGGAGCCACAGGAGACGGCAGGGGTTGACCGGAATTGCCGATCGCAGGTGCAGCAGGAATGCCAGAATTGGGAAGCGAGGTATTGGGCAATGGGGAGGGAGCCGAACTAGGAAGAGTTGCTAGGGCCACTCTATCGCCCCCTACCTCTCTCAATTTGTCTAAAACCTCGACAACTTTGGCATATCTAGCATTTTGAGGAGCGTACAGCACTATCAACCCGGCAGGATTTTGGGTTTGGAAACTCTTTAAAACTCGATCGAGCTGTTGGTAATTAACAGGCAATTGGTCGATATAAGTTTGCCCAAAATCGTCAATGCTGACAATCAGCATCTCTCGCATCTGCGTTTGTCCAGTCTTAGCCTTAGGCAAATCGACATTAATTGCTTGCTGGCGAGTCAGTTGCAAAGCGGCCAGCAGAAAAAACGTCAAAATGCAAAATATCACGTCAATTAAAGGCACCAGTTCAATCCGAGCCTCTTCAGCAGGAGTATCTAGATTAATCTTCATCAGTTCTCAGGAGTTTTAATTATTAGAAGGTGAATCTTCCGCCGGATCGGAACCTTTCAATTTCGGCTCCCGGTTCCGTTCTCCCGATTCTTGAGAATTGAGAGAACGCCTGTTCAAACCATCGGAACCAAAGGAAGAATTGCTGTATTCTGTACCGGGCGATCGACCCTTAGCATTAGCTGCAGGCCAGTATTGCCTGTAAAGCAATTCCAGTTCATTTCCAGCTTTGCGAAATATTTTTGCCTGGTTGAACAAAAAAGCTTGAAATATCCGATAAAACGCCAAGGTAAAAATTGCTACTACCATCCCACTAGCAGTCGTGATCAGCGCCTCGCTAATCCCCAAAGTTACGCCAGTTGTTGCCGACGTGCCGATGTCGCCCAGACGAATAGAACTGAGCGAGTTAATCAAGCCCAAAACTGTTCCCAGCAAGCCCAGCAAAGGGGCTAGAGCGATCGTAGCTTCTAAGATTTTGTCACCGCGGCGCATCGAAGCCAACTCTTCATCGGCGGCAGCTTCGAGTGCGAGTCGAAATAAATCTGGTTCGGGATTGTAGAGCCGCAGGGGTGCAGAAAGAAATCGCCCGATCGGCTGTCGGTTAGCTTGTCTGGCAATCTCGTTAGCCGCCCCCCAATCGCTGCGAGCCGCATCAAGAATGCGGTTAACAATCTGCTTTTCTTTGCTCAGGAGGCTCGCCCAAAACCACAAGCGCTCGATAATCGTACTCAAAGATAGAATCGATAACACCAACAGGGGCCACATGGCGGGGCCGCCTTTTTGAAACAGTTCTTGAATATTCACAGTATTTTTACTCCTGCATAACCGGCTGCGCTTGGCTTCTGTTGAACTTTTTTTAACAAATTTAAGGCCATTTAATTTTAGCTATTAATGTACTGTGCTCCGGGGCCGATCGACCGATCGCGATCGACTAATTCCTCACAACTCGTCTAAATCTTGACACATATCTTGCAGCGACTGGTGTTGAAGGCGACGGGAAGAGCGGCGATATTTTTTAGTTTGCAGCTTCGGTTCGTATTGCTGCGTACCATCCGACTTGGTTTGCTGTTTCAAACTCGCCTCGGCACTACTAGAGTTTTGCTCTTGTTGCTGGCGGACGATCGCCTCTTCCAGAAAATTCAAGTAATAATTGTAGCGCTCCCAACCGCCCCGCACCACACAGTTAGGCTCGTCTCGGTGCGAACAGTCGCTAAACTGGCAGCTACCCAAAGCCAGCCTCTGGCGCGCTTCTGGGAAATATTGAGCTAACTCTGATGGATCGCATTCGAGAGCCGGCTGATTAAAGCCCGGAGTATCGGCCAACAGTCCGCCGCCGGGGAGTTCAAATAGTTCGACGTGGCGAGTCGTGTGGCGCCCGCGGCCGAGTTTGCCGGAAACAGCGTTCACTCGCAGATTCAGGGCGGGGATCAGTTGGTTGATCAAGCTGGACTTGCCAACCCCTGAAGGGCCACAAATTACGGTTATTTTCCCTTGCAAGTGGCCCAGAAGGAAGTTCGGCAACGGGCTATGTACGGGCTTTAACGGATGTAACGGCTTGACCGAATTTGGAATCTGGGGGTTATCCTCAGAACTCAGCATAGATGGCTCTATTTTGTCCACTAAGTTATGAAAAACTGGTTCCGAGGCATAAACTTCATTTTGACCGTTAGCGGGGGCTTCCTGAACTCCTTCGCCGCTGCGGACGCTAATAAACATTGGTTCGTAGCCCCAGCCTGAAAGCCGATCGCGCCACTGTTCCAACTCATCGGGCGTGACCAAATCGCATTTGTTCAGGCACAAACTCACTTCTAAACCGGTAGATTCGGCCTTGACTAAAAACCGAGTTAATGATGCGGGGTCTAAGTCGGGTTCGGCGAGGGCAAAAACGAGGAGAATGCGATCGGCATTAGCTACAGGCGGGCGGTTGAGTTCTGTTTGGCGCGGGAAGACTTCAGAAATTGCACCCCGGCGGTCAATCCAGTCGGGTTCGTCTACCACCACGCGATCGCCCACCATCACCTGTTGGCCAATTTTTTTCAGTCGAGTGCGGCGAGTGCACAGGAGAATCGGAGAATCAGCGAGGGGAGCATTTTTCCCGTCAATGGAGACTGGGATATCTAACCTCACTTGGTAGAAGTTAGCCTGAACAGCAATTACAGTACCCACGATCGAGGGCGAATTCAGGCTCATCCTGCTTCCTGGTGTTCTGGGCGCTGCACTTTCATAGCAAAAAAACCGGAATCCGGCTCCTCCGCGATAAATTGCGTTTCGAGAATCTGGTAGCCTTCCATTTTCAGACTGTCGGGTACTTGTTCGATCGGCTCCCCAGCGTCCAGCCACACCTCCAAAACAGCACCCGGTGCCATTTGCTCCAAGCGGAGCTTAGTGCGGACAAAATTGAGAGGACACGGAGTGCCCCGCAGATCGATTTTGGCATCTGGGGATTTAGGATTTTCAATTTTGGATGTTGAATTCATAATGCTTTTTGCAATCTCAAATCCTGAAAGCCTTAGTTTTTTAAACAAGTTGCCTGGAAACTGGAAAATCTAAAATTTTGTGTCCAATTCACACAGATTGTTATTTTTTATCGAAATTTTGCGTCCCATTCGACACAAATTATTATTTTTTCTGGAATAAGTGAGCGCAATTGCGCTCACTTTTCCCTTATTTCTGAAACAAATTTCCCAGAAATCCTTCCAAACCGCCTTTACCGGTACGATCGCCCTTCAGCTTAGCAAGCTGCATCAGCAATTCCCGTTCCTCAGCAGTCACCTTAGTAGGAATGTCAATAGACACGGTAATCAAATGATCGCCGCGACTGACTGGATTTCCCAACCGAGGTACCCCTTTTTTCTCCAGAGTCAGAACAGTATTCGCCTGAGTTCCGGTAGGAATCAACAATTCCGTCGGCCCGTCTACGGTTTCCACTTCCAACCGGCACCCCAAAATTGCTTGCAGGTAACTAATCTTAACTTCCGAGTTAACGTTAATGCCGTCCCGCTTAAATTGCGGGTCTTCATTCACAGCCAAGAACACGTAAAGATCCCCGGGCGGACCACCCAGTTTGCCCGCATCCCCTTCATTGGAAACGCGCAAGCGAGTACCGTTGTCAACCCCAGCCGGAATTGTGATTTTCAGCTTTTTCATCACTTCTTTCTGGCCTCGGCCGCCGCAAGTTTCGCACTTGTCCTCAATCACTTGCCCGGTGCCGTTGCAACTGGGGCAAACTGAAACTTGAGTAAAGCTGCCGAAAGGAGTGCGAGTAGCGCGTCGGACTTGACCGCTGCCGGTACAAGTCGAGCAAGTTTGGGGTCTCGTGCCCGGTTTTGCCCCGGTACCCGTGCAAGTTTCGCAGGTTTCTAGGTGCTTGATGCGGAGTTCTTTTTCCCCGCCAAACACTGCTTCCCGAAAATCCAGCCGCAAATCGAGACGCAAATCGTCTCCGCGCACCGGCCCGCTGCGCCTGCGACCTTGCTGTTGTTGGCCGCCCACGCCTCCCTGAAAACCCTGAAAGAAGCTTTCAAAAATATCGGCGAAGCTGTCGCCGAAGTCTTGGAAACCCGGAGCGCCTGCACCGCTGACGCCTGCTTCGCCGAACCGGTCGAAACGGGCGCGGGTTTCCGGCTCTGAGAGTACCTCGTAGGCGCGGTTAATTTCTTTAAACCGTTCCTCAGCACCGTCTGTTTTGTTGACATCTGGATGGTACTTGCGAGCTAGACGGCGGTAAGCACGCTTAATTTCTTCTTTGTCTGCGCTACGAGAAACGCCTAATATTTCATAGTAATCACCGGCCATAGAGCTGCTTGCCTGGAGGTAAATAACAAAAAGTGTACGAAAAAGAAACGGGCAACCTTTCCTGAAATTACAGATTAAAAATTAAAAATTAACAATGAGAATTTTTAACTTTTAATTTTTAGTTTTTCAGTTTTAAAGGAAAGGATTCATATCATCAACTTCCGGTTCGGGAACCTTCGGTTTTTGTTTTGACTGTGGATTTGACTGTGGATTTGGCTGTCGTTTTGACTGTCGTTCCGGCTTTGGTTCCAGCTTTGATTCCGACTTTGGTTCCGGCTTTGGTTCTGGCTTTGGTTTCGGCTTTGGTTCCGGCTTTGGTTCCGGCTGCGCTTGGGGCGCCACCAGCAGCTCTTCTGTCAGCAAAATGCTGTCGTCGTCCGCTTTAACCTCTTGTGGTTCTGATTTTACTTCTGACATCATCTCGCTTTCAACAACAGCCCCTGACGGGACTACCCCGCTGCGGGCTTGGTCGTAGACTGCTGTCCCGAGCGAGTATAGCAGTTGCTTGAAAGATTCGATTGCGGGCGTGAGTTCCTCGACTGTGATATCGGGGTTAGTCATCGCTGCCCGCAAGGCTGCTGCGGCTGTTTCCGCTTCGGCCTTGAGGTCGTCGCTCAGCAGTTGCGCGTTGGTTTTTAAAGTTACACCACAATTATAGACGAGGGAGTCAGCTTGATTTTTGAGTTCGACGAGTAGAGCGCGCTTGATGTCCTCGTCGGCGTAAAGTTCGGCTTCTTGTCGCATCCGCTCGACTTCGGTTTCGCTCAATCCCCCTGTATTGGAAATTTGGATGCTTTGTTCTTTTCCGGTTCCCTTGTCTTCAGCGGCAACTTTGAGAATGCCGTTGGCATCGATTTCAAAGGTAACTTCAATTTGAGGTACGCCGCGGGGGGCTGGGGGAATGCCTTTGAGCAGGAACTTGCCGAGACTTTTATTGTCTTTAACCAATGCCCGCTCGCCTTGGAGCACGTGTATTTCTACCGAGGTTTGCCCGTCTGCCGCCGTGCTGTACATTTGCGATCGGCTCGTGGGAATAGTTGTATTGCGATCGATTACTTTGGTGAACACCCCGCCCAACGTTTCTAGTCCCAGAGAGAGCGGCGTCACGTCAAGCAGCAGCAAATCTTTTACCTCACCGCCCAACACCCCGGCTTGAATTGCCGCGCCTACCGCTACAGCTTCGTCGGGATTGACCGATTTATCAGGAGCAACGCCTCCAAAATACTTGCTAATTGCCTTTTGAACTGCCGGAATCCGGGTTGAGCCTCCCACTAAAATAATTCTGTCTATATCTTTCGGGGTCAAACTTGCGTCTTTGAGCGCTTGAGTCACCGGATCGATCGTCGCTTGCACCAAATGAGCCACCAGTTTTTCAAACTGAGCTTTGGAGAGTTCCATTTCCAAATGCTTCGGCCCTTTGTCGTCAGAGGAGATGAAGGGCAAATTGATTGAGGTGGATTCCCGGTTGGAGAGTTCGATTTTCGCTTTTTCCGCAGCTTCTCTGAGGCGCTGCAAGGCCATTTTGTCTTGTGAGAGGTCACTGCCTTCTTGAGTCCGGAAAGCTTCTACCAGCCACTGGACTATGCAGTCGTCAAAGTCATCTCCTCCGAGATGGTTGTTACCTGAGGTAGCGTTGACTTCAAAAATTCCGTCTCCCAGTTGCAGGATCGAAACGTCGAAAGTACCGCCGCCCAGGTCAAAGACCAAGATTTTCTGTTCTATATTTTGCTTGTCCAGCCCGTAGGAAAGGGCGGCCGCCGTCGGTTCGTTGACTATCCGCAAGACTTCTAGACCCGCGATCGTACCGGCGTCTTTAGTCGCTTGCCGCTGGGCGTCTGTGAAGTAAGCTGGCACTGTAATTACGGCTTGGGTAACAGTTTGTCCCAAATAAGCTTCAGCATCTTGCTTTAGCTTTTGGAGTACCATTGCCGAGATTTCCTGGGGAGTGTGAACCTTGTTCCGAATTTGGACGTTAACCGTGTCGTCTTTCCCTTTTATGCAGGTATAGGGAGTCCGGGATCGTTCTTCTTCCGTGTCGTCCCACCGCCGACCGATAAATCGTTTGATGCTGTAGACAGTATTTACAGCATTAGTTACAGCTTGCCGCTTGGCCAATTGACCTACTAAGCGATCGCCCGCCTTGCCAAATCCTACTATACTCGGAGTTGTGCGGCCGCCCTCGGAATTGGCGATCACGACAGGTTTACCGCCCTCTAACACAGCTACACAACTGTTAGTCGTGCCTAAGTCAATTCCAATAATTTTTCCCATAGCGCCTCATAAAACTTTGTGGGATGTTTGGAAACCTCCAACTACCAGTTGGGGGAGGAAAAACGACTCAGCTTGTTCAAACAAGCATTACCAGACCAGATTTGTAGGAAATAAACTAGATGTCCTAAGGCAATATCAAAGACGGGTAAAAACGTTTTTCCGAATTTTTTGAGAAAGCGCTGACCTGCTTTTAGTCATCAATTAAGAATTTGGTTAATCTGCCGCCTTGGGACCCCCGAATAGAATTCGGGGGTTAGTGACTTTGAGGAATGCAGTAGCTTGTATCCCGATTAACTTTCCGAACTATCGGGATTTTCATCTGAGGCTACCACAGATAGCCCAGCCGCTGCAACTTTCACTTTGGCGTGCCGCAAGACGCGATCGCCCAGAATGTAACCGCGTTCTAGTTCTTGGATAATTGTTCCTTCCTCGTGTTCGTCACTTGGCTCGCTGAGTAGAGCTTCGTGGAGGTTGGGGTCAAACTGTTCGCCTTCGGGGCGCATCGGAGAAACCCCAATTTGCTTGAGGCTATCTACCATTTGCTTGTAAACGCTTTGGTAGCTTTTGTGAATGTTCATTTCGCCATCGGTTTGCGGCTTGATGTGCGATCGAGCGCGCTCGAAATTGTCTATTACCGGCAACAGGGGTTTGATCGTGAGACACCTTGCCTGTAAATCTAGCTCTTCTTTTTCCTTTTGGGTGCGCCTGCGGAAGTTCTCAAAATCTGCTGCTAGCCGGAGATTTTGATTTTTCAGCTCTTCTAGTTGAGCGGATGCCGCTTGCAACTGAGTTTTTAAAGCCTCTTTTTCATCTGTTGCCTGGGCCAGTTCCTTCTTCAATGACTCCGCCGCGTCTGCAGTCGGGCTGTTTGTGGAACTGCCGGTGACGGTAGGCCCAGGTGCGTTTGCTGGCGGGCGATCGGCCTGAGCACTTTGATAAGCTCGAGCAAGTTCGAGCTCCCAATCTGCTGATCCGTTCGAGTTTGCTGGTGCCGGCGGATTTTCGCTTGCCATTGGCGAACCCTCTGGGGTTTCCCCAGTTGAGTTAGGATCTCGATCTTGCTGTTTTTCCTCGTCAATCATAAAAGCTGCGCGACAGAACCCTATCAATTCTAGCAGATACGTTTAACCCGGTAAATCTACAGTTATCGAATTTACTGTGTATGGCACAATCTGAAATGAGGAAATCTCGCTTGCTGTGGAGGCAGATCTCAAAGCTTTCAATAAAATATTCAAAGAGCAGTTTAGATATTTATCTATAGTATGACCGCTGTTGGGCGCAATTAAACGTTTGTTGCTTCCTAATTTTCGATTAACGCGATTATCGCATTTATAACAGGTTTTATTAAAAATATTCGGCTATTTTCTACTAAAATATTTCCGAATTAGGAGGTTTAATTTTTCAACGTTTGCTTAAAACAACGAGAGTGACTTAAAGTTATCCAAAGTTATCATCGGTTGGGCTGTTTGATTCGCAAGCTGACGCTTGCATTTTTTACCATTTGCTCAGTTTCCCAAGTCGGGAGAAAGAGGAATTTGTATTTAGTGATAAGTAGCTAGCTGTCTCCTTGTGTAACTCAGATACTAGGTTGTTAATCTTGATACGAATTGGGGCTATTGTTTTTCGGATTCGATACCCCCGAAGTCCCTTGAAGTCTCGAATTGTTACCAGCCAAAGGAGAGAAATTAGCTGGTTTCGCGGAGGCGATCATCTGTAGATGCGATTGATATCTAATTTGCCTATTTCCAAGATTTGTGAACCGTCAATCTTACGTCAGCCGAGGTGAGATTTGAGACTTCCCCGCGATCGCGGAGCCGAATGATTTGAGATTTACCCCACAGATGAATCTGGGAGCTTGAACAAGAGTCGAAAATTTTGGGGGCTGGCGACTCCTGTCGGAAACTTGTATCCATTTTCGGGCGGGGTGACAAAGATTCGGACATCCGGGTAGAATCACAGTAATATTGGCTGACAAAAAACTAGAGATCCTCAAAATCTGTGCTGGAGACTCATGTAGGCGATCGGGCACTGCCCGATCGCAGATAATTCATCAAAATATATTTCAAAAGACCGATCGAGACTTTCGTAAAAGCTATCATCATCATCACACAACATAGCTCATCTTTAATTTATTACAGCTAACCGCGCCGCCACGGGCGCTGTGATTTGAGCAAACAATTTGGGAAAATAGAATGAACGTACGAAGGCGACACACCCCACCACGCTTTTTTCTCCCTGTACAGGTAACCCCCAAGTGATGTGCCCGGACGCTATAACGAGAGTATCCCGCAAGTTAATCAGGTAAGTAAGCAACTTAGCACTTAACG
The DNA here is from genome assembly GCF_036700785.1 of Microcoleus sp. S28C3. Taxonomy (NCBI): domain Bacteria; kingdom Bacillati; phylum Cyanobacteriota; class Cyanophyceae; order Oscillatoriales; family Microcoleaceae; genus Microcoleus; species Microcoleus sp. S28C3. The sequence goes on from NZ_JAUBPO010000023.1 coordinate 65,565, forward strand.
AACAAGATCTGATTGCAAGCACTGGCAAATCCCTCCAACGTCTCGTCAATTTGTGGACGAAGCTTAGAGGGGACTGCGAGCTTACACTTGAGAGATAGGGATTGAGCAAAAACATGATAGCTGATCCATAAACAAAGAATACGGGGGTTAAAACCCCGCGTTGGTTTTCCTCTCAGCACTCTTTGTGACTGAGTTTCCCACCTATTGAGTGTTTTTTATGACTAACACATCCCAGGGGTTTCGCTCCACATCGATAGTTGCTCTGAGCAATTTTACTCCGGCTCTCAACAAGATGATTCAGGCGGGTTACGTCAACGGCGACCAACTGAAGCAAGCTCAAATTGAAAGCCAGAAGTCGGGTAAGCGGTTGACTGATGTATTAGAAGCCCTTACCGGGCAGCCGTTGCCCCCTGAATTGCTGCGGCTTTACAAGAAGCAGCAGATGTTTGAACGGAAGATTGTCTACGGGGTTGAAGCATTTGACCCGGAGATGAGCGAAATGTCTAACGAGCAACTCGGAGTTATGCTCGACGGGTTGAAGATTTCGCTCGACATTTGTCACCAAGGTCGGTTTTTACCCGTAGCGAAGACTGAAACTGAGCCTGCGGCGGTTTTAGTGGCAATGGTAGATCCCGACAACCTCAACGCCATAGAAGATTTGCGGCGGATTTTACAGCCTCACGGCTTGGCTTTGCAGCGACGGGTGATTACGCCTGACGACTATCAGGACATAACTTCGGCCTATCAAGACGACCAAGTTAAGGTAGCAGCCAAAATAGCAGCAGCCGAAAAGCAGAGAAAGATGGATTTAGGGGAGGGAGATTTTGGCGAGCTCTCCCTCGAAGAGGAGAGTGCCGACCAAGAAGACCTAGCTAACACCTTGGACGATGCTGAGGCGGCTCCGGTAATTAAGGCCGTCAATATCATTTTGGCTAAAGCTTTGTCGGAAAAGGTGTCTGACATCCACGTAGAACCTCAAGAAGAGTTCATGCGGATTCGGATGCGGAAAGACGGGGTGCTGCAAGAATATTTCCGGTTTCCCAAGCAGGTAGTCGCATCGATTACGGCTCGTTTCAAGATTATTGCGAACCTGGACATTGCCGAACGCCGACAAGCTCAAGACGGCCGCATCCGCCGGGTATTTGAGGGACGCACGGTGGATTTCCGGGTGAACAGCTTGCCTTCCCGGTACGGCGAAAAAATCGTGCTGCGGATTTTGGACAGTTCCAGCACTCAGTTGGGTTTGGGTTTGTTAATCTCCGACGAAGAAACTCTCGCTTTAGTGCGAGAGAGTGCTAGCCGTCCGTTCGGACTGATTTTGGTGACAGGGCCGACGGGTTCGGGCAAGTCAACTACTCTGTACTCGATTCTGGCGGAACGCAACGATCCGGGGGTTAATATCAGTACGGCGGAAGACCCGATCGAATATGCTTTGCCAGGAATTACCCAATGTCAAGTAATTCGGGAAAAAGACTTGACTTTTTCCAACATTCTGCGGGCGTTTTTGCGGCAAGACCCTGACGTGATGCTGGTGGGGGAAACGCGGGACAAGGAAACGGCAAAAACGGCTCTGGAAGCTGCTTTGACGGGACACTTGGTGCTGACGACGCTGCACACGAACGACGCGGCTGGGGCGGTCGCGCGTTTGGCGGAAATGGGCGTAGAACCGTTCATGGTTTCGGCAGCTCTGTTGGGCGTGTTGGCTCAGCGTCTGATGCGGCGCGTTTGCGACAAATGCTGCACTCCTTACCAGCCTACTGCTGCAGAACTCGGCAAGTACGGTCTGTCGGCTTCTCAAGAAATTGATCTGACTGTTTACAAAGCCAACACCGTACCGGTGGAGCAAAGGAAGGAACTCGCAGAACGCGAGGAACTTTGTCGGAAGTGCGGCGGCCTAGGCTACAAAGGACGGGTAGGGGTTTACGAGTTCCTGAAAAATACTGAGCGGCTTCAAACTCTGATCACTCAAGGAGCTCCCACAGAGCAAATTAAGGAAGCAGCAGTAGAAGAAGGGATGAAAACGTTGTTGGCTTACAGCTTGCAGTTGGTGCGGGAAGGCGCGACTACTTTTGAAGAAGTCGAGCGGGTGACGTTTACTGACTCTGGCCTGGAGGCGGAAATGAAAGCAAAACGCAAGCAGGGGCTTACCTGCAAAACTTGTCGGGCGGAATTGAAGCCAGAGATGTTGGATTGTCCGTACTGCTTGACGCCACGCTTTTTGGATTGATTCAGCAGTTAACTGTTGACTGTTAAATGTTGACTATTAACTGTTGACTGTTAACTGAGCTAGATTGGTCAATAACTATCAACTCGATCGAGGAGAGGTATCTATGGGTCTGATGATTGAAGACGTACTGGAGTCCCTGGTAGAGCAAGGGGGTTCGGACATACACATCCAAGCGGGCGCGCCTATATTCTTCCGAGTCAGCGGTAAACTAACTCCTCAGACGCAATACGGCGACATTCTGTCTGCTGAGGAAGTGCAGATCCTGATTTTCCAAATGCTCAACAATATGCAGCGCAAGCAGTTGGAAATGGAGTGGGAACTCGACTGCGCTTACGGCGTTCGGGGATTGGCTCGGTTTCGCGTCAATGTCTACCGGGAGCGGGGTGCTTGGGCTGCTTGTATGCGGGCTCTGGCTTCTAAGATTCCTAACGCCGATGCTTTAGGCGTGCCGCAGATTTTGCGGGATCTGACGGAAAGACCTAGGGGTATGCTGTTGGTGACGGGACAAACGGGTTCCGGGAAAACTACTACGATGGCGGCTTTGTTGGATCTGGTCAACCGGACGCGGGCAGAACACATTCTAACAGTTGAAGATCCGATCGAATATGTGTTTCCTAATATCAAGAGTTTGTTTCACCAGCGCCAAAAGGGCGAAGATACTAAGAGCTTTGCTAATGCGCTGAAAGCTGCGTTGCGCGAAGATCCTGATGTAATTCTGGTGGGGGAAATGCGGGACTTGGAAACGATAGGTCTGGCAATTTCGGCAGCAGAAACGGGTCACATGGTGATGGGAACGCTGCACACTAATTCGGCCGCTGCAACGATCGATCGGATTTTGGACGTGTTCCCGCCCATTCAACAACCCCAGGTTCGCGCTCAAGTGTCTAACTCTTTGGTGGGAATTTGCAGCCAAAATTTGGTAATAAAAGTTGGGGGCGGCCGCTGCTGCGCTATGGAAATCATGGTGAACACTCCAGCTATGGCTAACTTGATCCGGGAGGGCAAAACTCCAATGATTTACTCTCAAATCCAAATGGGGGCAAAATTGGGTATGAGGACGATGGAAATGGCCCTCGCTGAACTTTACAAGAGCGGTAAAGTCACTTGGGAATCCGCAATGGCCAAGGCTTCTAAGGCTGACGAACTCGAACGCTTGATCGGCCCGGCACCTGTTGGTGGCGCCCCGGTAAAAGCTCATTAATTCAGTCTGCAGTCATTAGTCAGGAGTCAGCAGGCTGAATTAATGGCTGATGACTGATGAGTCATAACTTTTAATAAATTTTCAGAGGTGAGCTGTGGCTACCAACGTTATCCGCGAAAAACCGAAAGGTGGCTTTGATTTGAGTAAGATTCAGGAGCAAATCGAGTATAACCTTACCAGTCTTACTGTTAAGGATATGGCTATTTTTGCTCGTCAGTTTGCGGCTATGTTTAATGCAGGGGTGGCGATCGTTCGATGCCTTTCCGTGCTGCACGAGCAGTGTTCTAATGCTAAGTTGAAGCGAGCGCTCAGGAGCATGAATGCTGACGTGCAGGAGGGGATAAACTTGGCAGAGGCGATGGCTAAGTTTCCTGATGTTTTTGACCAACTGTTTATCAGTATGGTGGCGGCGGGAGAAGTCGGGGGGGTGCTAGATGAAACCCTAGACCGTCTGGCTGTGATGATGGAAAAAAATCACAAGACGGAGGCTGAAATTAATTCGGCGATGTCTTATCCGAAGACAGTGTTCTTTATTGCGATCGTGATTTTTTTCGCAATGACCATATTCTTGCTACCAACTTTCGCTAAGATATTTAAGGATATTGGTGCAGATTTGCCGACTTTTACGCTGATAATGTTGGGAATTAGTGCATTTTGTACGGCTTGGCCTCCCATTCAACAGGTGACAGTTATTGGGGTGATTATAGCGCTAAAAATTGCCTTCGATATGTACTACAAAACTCCAATAGGCCACCTACAAATTGATAGGATTGCGATGAAGTTGCCGATTTTTGGAGATTTGATCGAAAAATCGGCGGTGGCTCGGTTTTGCGTGATCTTTGGGTCGCTGACGCGATCGGGCGTGCCGATTCTCAATTCTTTGGAAATTGTGCGAGATGTGGCTGGGAATCAGGCGATCTCTAATGCGATCGAATATGCGAGACAGGAAATTCAAAGCGGTGGCATGATCAGTATTGCTTTGCAAGAACAAGCTGTTTTTCCGTCTTTGGCTATTCAAATGATGGCAATTGGCGAGGAAACTGGGGAACTTGACAAGATGCTAATGAAAGTTGGCGCTTTCTACGAAACGGAAGTGGAAGAAGCAGTAAAAGGACTTACCAGTATGCTAGAACCTCTGATGATTGTGGTCGTCGGTGGTATCGTAGGTTCGATTTTGCTGTCGATGTATCTGCCGATGTTCGCCGTGTTCCAGAAGCTGTAAAAAAGGGCTAATTAGTTATTAGTTATTAGTTAATAGCAATTAACGCATGACCAATGACTATTCCAATCGTTCCCAGGCAGAGCCTGGGAATGCCTTTGGAGAAGGTACAGCATCCATTAAAAGGAGAAAATAATTGGGAGGCTGAACCCCCCAATCTTAATTACCAGGATCTTCCTGGTAACGACAAGCGATCGCTGAGGAATTAGCAGCAATTAGTAATTACTTATTATTTTGTTTGAAAATGTCTGTTAAACAATCACATTACGAGGCTTTACTAGCAGAGTACAGCGAATCTTCCGCCGCGATCGCCCTGCTGAAAAAATATCGGGTTTACATGGAAATGATTCCGAGTATCCGCCGCGCCCATGATAGTTTAATTACCATTCCTTTGCCAATTGCGCGCTTGCGGGACGGAGTTTCGTATGCGGGAAGAGGCGGGACTAGCATATCGCCCGGACAGGCAGTTTGTTTGCCGTGCGATTTGGCGATTTTGATGTGCGATCCTGAATGGAAAGTTAAAATTGGAGTGGAAATTTTAATTTTCATTCATCGTCCGGGCGAAGAGTTTTCTGAGTTGCTCGGCCGCTGGCGGCAGTCTCAGGTGTGGCTGGATAAAGGTTACGAATGGGTGATGCCGCACCGCTACAGACATATTTACAGCGATGAAGCTGAGGCTGTTCATCCGCTATTTGTTTTGTTTGAGGAAACGCCGGAACTGATTCAACGGGGTTTGATGGCTGCTGGTTTGCCGTTTGTGGTGGAAAGTTTCGAGTCGGGGAGTGAGGAAGTAGAGGAGGAAGAGTTTCTGGGTAGCGGGGAACTGGGAAGTATTGGTGAAGAGAGTTTTGATTTGTAGGGTTGGGTGCGATCGCCTATAGCCATCCTATTACTTGATGTAAAGTAGATTTTTTTCAAGGAACCGCAGAGGGCGCAGAGAAAGAGAAAAGAGATAAATATTGATGTTTGCCAATCCTAAATCGGGTTGTTATATGCAGATATTCAAAGATATTTTGTGTGGGTAAGGAAGGTTTATGCTCCACAGGTTGATGGCATTTCAAACAATCTAATTAATCGATTGCTTTGTCATTTGTGACCCGCCCAAAAACGGATACAATCCCCCGATGTCGTGGAGAGATAAAAATTTTAGACGCAAGTTAAAGCTCCCAGATCCACCTGTGGAGTAAATCTCAAATCTCAAATCGAATGACCCCTTTAGCTGGGCCGCAAACGTTGGCTTTCATGCTGGTTGCGTCGCCTAATGTAAAGGTGTGGGTTGAAATTTTGCCATCGAATGAATGTGCGATCGGTAATTGGGACGTTGGTACTCAGGGTTTTTTTGAATAGCGGGTATGGACGACGCCGCCGAGTGTGACTTGATCGCGATCGCAAATTCCCGCCAATTCCAACATGATATCATCGGCGTGTTCCATATTTTCTAGCTTCAGTAAACCCCCGGTGCTATCTAACAGTGCTTCCACTTCTGCATCAGTCATTGCTTGGGCTTTTGGTACGTCATTCACGGGGCTTTCTTGAGAGCGGACAATTTTTTATGATCTGTCAATAGGGGACAAGTGAAGAATATATTTAGGAATGAAAATTTAATAACTTCACTATCTACTCAATTGTCGGAACAGCACGGTAATTCCATTTTGGCAAATATTCA